>JABXGV010000292.1 GCA_016550485.1 archaeon | reverse complement strand
TTCCAGGGTGAAAAGGTCCAGTTCGTCAATGCCCCTGCTTCACAAATTCTTGGATACTCCCGGCGGACAATCAGTCGATGGACGAAGAAGAACTTCATCGGTCGTGTGATGGAAGAGGATTGCCCAAAGGTTCTCTGGTTTTTTGACAAGCTGTCAGAAACTCAAAGTCCCCCGATTGAGATTGAAATCCGCCTCCTGCAGAGGAAGAGACAAATCCGCTGGGCTCGTATAATCGGGAACATCGTCGAGGTTGATAACCAATCCATTCTGTTGATGAACTTGGTAGATGTTACCGAAAGGAAACAAGCCGAAGAGGTAATCCGGCAAACCCACGCAGAAATCGTGACGATTTTCAACACCATCAGTGATGGGATGCAAGTAATCGATACAGACTATAACGTCATCCGTGTAAACAAAGCCCTTGCCGCGCTATCTGGGATGAGAGAGGAGGATATTGTGGGAAGGAAATGCTATGACTATTTCCAAGGACCCGAGTGCCACACTGACGCTTGCATTCTAAGACGAGTGCTCAGCGGATGGGAACACATCGAGGAAGAGGTGGAAAAGCAGAGCCAAGATGGTTCAAGCATTCCCTGTTCTCTCATAGTCACAGCTCTTCGAAGCGAGGATGGTGAGCTACTAGGAATCATAAAAGTCTTCAGGGACATCCGTGAACGTAAACGAACGGAAGCAGCGCTAAAAGCTTCAAGGGAACGGTTTAGGACAATAGTGGAAGACACCGCTGACTGGATCTGGGAAGTTGACGCCCAAGGAATCTTCACGTATAGTAATCACGCGGTTGAAGATATCCTTGGCCGCACAGTCGGACAAATACTGGGCTTATCCCTCTTTGACTTCCTAGTAGAAGACGAAGTAGATTCTGTAAGATTACAGTTCCAAGAAGATATTGCAGCCAAACGAGGATTTCACAGCCTCGTCAACCAATGGGTTCACGCCTGGGACCCAAAAAGCGTATTCCTTGAGGCCAGTGGTCGACCAATTCTCAACGAAGATGGCGAAGCTGTTGGATTTCGTGGTATATGCCGAGACATCACTGAGCGAATCGAAGCCTATACTACTCTTAGGGTATCTGAAGCCAACTACCGGGCCTTGATCAAGACCTCGCCGGATGCGATAACCGTCACGGATTTAGAGGGCGTCATACTCATCGCAAGCCAGCAGACCGCGAAAATGCATGGGTTCGACCATGAAGGCGAACTCATCGGAAAGAGTGCCCTTGACCTTATCATAGCAGAACAACACTCTGAAATCAAGGCAACTCTAAAAGACACTCTAGTAAAGGGCATCCACCAGAATCTCGAGTTTACCTTCGTTCGAAAAAACCACTCAACATTTCCTGGGAAACTCAGTGTCTCAGTGCTAATGTCTGCTGATGGGAAACCTATGGGCTTCATCTATGTTAGCCGAGACATCACTGAAATTAAGGAGGCAGAGGAAGATATCCTCGAGGCAAGGGCACGAGCAGAATTCTTCAACGACCTCATGACCCACGACCTCACCAACATCAATCAAGCCATCCTCCTATCACTTGAGCTCTCGCTACAAGAACCTGACCTCCCAGAGCAACTCCAAAAGCAGCTCCAGTTCTCCTTACAACAGGTAGAGCGAAGTGCAGCCCTCATCTCTCGCGTGAAAGATTTCCTCCGTATCGATACTGAACCCGCCCTACTGGAACCGGAGAGTCTTACGGCAGCCTTCAGTGACGCACTGGAGGCTGTAAGGCAGGTCTTTCCCAACAAGTCAATCCGCGTTGAAAGCACCATACTGAAGGGCAAGCATATTGTCATGGCAGACGACTTCCTCATCGATTTGCTGTTCCATCTACTCAGTAATGCGGTCAGATTCGACCACCGACAACGAATCGTGATAGACGTAGATGTGACTCCAGTGTTCGAGGAAGACTTCCTAAAACTCGAAGTCAAGGACAGAGGTCCAGGAGTCCCCGATGAGATAAAGGAGCTCGTCTTCACACGATACACCCCACAGCTCCACGAGAAGACAAAGGGTCGGGGAATCGGGCTCACCATTATTCGCCGCCTCATCACCCGCTACAAGGGAAAGATCTGGGTGGAAGACCGAGTGCTGGGAGACCACAGTCAAGGAGCAAACTTTGTCATTCTGCTCCCACGGGCAAAACAGCCTAGTGGGGGCTCTACACCTAGCTATTAATCTGGATAACCCCTAGCATAGCTAGCCAGGAACCCTTTGAGAAAGGCTTAACTGAAACATACAACGTAGGACAATCGATGACACAATTACACGCTCATCGATACGAATCACCGATGTGGTTCAACGCGATATGCTGCGTCATACCATGGGCTATTGGCTTAATCGTCTACTGGTTCGGCACACCATTCCTAGGCATCTGGGCACTCGTCATCGCGGTAATCCTCATCATCTTCGTCCCCGCCCTAATCATGTGCGTCCTGCCCAGAAAGTATCTCATCCACTGGTACATCGATTTCACAGAGAAAGGCTTCACCAACAGCGTACTGGGGAGAAAGCGGTTCTATCCCTGGAAAGAAATCGTGCAAGTGGCAAGCGAGCAATCCCCCGCGTTCACTGGGAGCTACGACGACACCCTCGTCATCGAGACCGAAGACAAAGTCCTTCGATTCTTCCTGCCGGACTTCGGATTCGACCAGAAACGAAAAACCACCCAATTCATCGAAGACATCAAACAACTCTTCGAAAAGCATCGGAAATAGATCTGTCGATGAAAATAATGTAAAAACCATTCTCAACGGAGAAGAAGCACAAGCACTGGATAACAGAGGATTTGATATGGAAGCCCTCAGAATCCGCAAGTGCAACCCCCGACTAGACTTCGAGCGAATCCTCGAACTGGAAGGAGCAAGCTTTACCTCCGATGCGTATTCAGAACACACCTTCTGGTACTACCACCAACGCTGCCCCGACCTCTTCCTCGTCGCGGAATACGAAAAAACAATCCTCGGATATTTGATCTGCTGCATCTACCTGCAGGGACGAAAGCAGCAACGACGGGGGCACATTGTCTCGATTGCCGTCGACCCCCTCTACCGACGACGCGGCATCGGCAAGGCACTAGTCGAGTTCACCTTCGACTACCTCGAAGCACTCAGCGTCGCCTATGTTGAAATCGAAGTACGCGTAGACAATGAAGCAGGTCTACGCTTCTGGAGGAGCTTTGGATTCCAGCAAACCGTGACCATCCCAAGGTACTACAGTGATGGCTGTGACGGCTTCAAGATGCACAGATACTTCGAAGTCTTCAAAACCTCGTAGGTCTGCTCGATTTTTTAGCTCCTTTTTTGAACTTTAACCATGATGGGAACGCCACAATCAGGGCAGAGTTGTTTAGCAGCTGAATGGGCAATGGCATAAGCACAGTCTTCGCAGAGATGATGCCGCCCCTCGCATTCACACTCTGCGTAGAACTGCTTCCCCTTGCTCCCTCGACGCATCCCCGCGGGGACCGTGATTGAAAAGGTGCGTTTACATCTCTTACACGTAACTAACGCCATTTTACATGTTCTCCTCGCCAGCTCCTAGAACTCTGCCGATAAAAAGCCTGTGCTCGCATATATCCCGTCAGGTGGGGGTTACTAGCTCTTCCCGCAGCCTATTTCAGCCTAAAGGTTCCATTAGTTAAGAGAACCAAGGAAGGTGTGATTTATGGCTCCGCGACGCAAACCCACAAAATACGTTCTAGCCATCGACCACGGCACCACCGCCATGAAACCTGCCATCGTCTCTACACACGGTGAGGTAATTGGTTCAGAAGCAGAGAAGACCCCTCTCTACCTCCATCCTGGTGGAGGCGCCGAACAAGACCCCGTGGAATGGTGGAATGCCTTCATAAAAGCCGCCAAGCGCCTCATCAGAAAGGACCTGGTCCCCGTCGAAGACATCGTTGCTGTGAGTAATTCCAGCCAATGGAGCGGCACCGTCGCCGTGGACTCGGACGGGAACCACCTCATGAACGCTATAAGCTGGTTAGATACCCGAGGAGCACCATACGTCGAAAAGGCTTTCAAAGGACTGATTAAAGTCAGCGGGTACAACATCTTCGCCGTGCTCCGCTGGCTCCGGAAAACCGGAGGCATCCCCGTGCTGAGCGGCAAGGACCCCATCGCCCACATCCTCTACATCATGAACGAACACCCCA
>JABXGV010000291.1 GCA_016550485.1 archaeon | reverse complement strand
TGTAGGTCAATGGAATAATAGGAACACCCAATAAGATGATAATCCAATGCTGGAACAGCAGCATACCGGCACATGCCCACAAGATAAAAGTGACAAACTGTGGATGGCGAACAATCGAATATATTCCAGTATCGACAAGTTGAGTGGTATGAATGTAACTTTTCCCCTTTATCACTCTCCCTTTTTTCCGAAACTCCATAACGGGTAACATACCAAACACGATCCCTGAAAGAACGTAGAGAGCTACTCCAGCATATGCTAAAAACTCAATCTGTATAACATCGGATAGTAAGTAAATACCGACGATGATTTGAGAGATGAAAAGAAGGGTTACAAAGGTTACGGGAACGAAATCCATCCACGAAAACCTTTTCTTAGACATTTTTTATTTCTCTCTCAAAATAGCGCGCTCGCTGAGAACTATCTGAACTCCCACTCACAGTACGGATCCCCCATCGCAATACACTTCGTTTCTTTAACATGCTGGTTCTTGATCGCTGAGAAGACGCCGTTGAGGAAGCCCGTGGTGAAATGACATGAGGGCTCCTTTGATTGGATAATGAAGCTTTCACAGTTTTGCGCTATCTTTATCGTTTCATCAAAAGTCAGCTTTCCAACTTTGCAGTACTCCAAGAAGTCAAGGATTCGTTTGATAATTATATCTTCACTTAAGTCAGTGTCTAATAGGCTTTCTCCAACTTTCTTTCCGCCCATTGTTCCTCCCATTCTCAGAGCTATTCTGTATCTTTCACTTGCTGAGGCTGCATCACTCCCGATTATATGACCAAACCAGTGTAAGCTAATATCGCTTCCTAGTGTCGGTCTCACCATGAGAGGTTTTCCGTGGAGAAGATATCCCATTAGATGGTGTATGATTCGTTCATGTATTCGCTCTAGAATCGTGTTGTCAATGGCTTCCAAAGAGTCTTTTAGCTCGTCTATTTCGCCTGGTACTACTTTTAGTTCGCAATATGGATCGCCGGCTCCTACGCATTTTGTCTCAACGATGTTCCAGTCCCTGTCTGGTCCTCCTCTATATTTTTCGAATGCCCTTAGAATACCTGCTATACTACCCTGAATCCCCAATGCTAATTTAGCACCAACATTTTCGAATCCCCAGCTTTCCGCGCTCTCTGTGTATCTTACGTAGTGCTCATCGGTCTTCGAGGTATGTTCGAGGTATTCCTCTATTCCACTGCGATCCCTACTTGTTAAGGACTGCATGCCTGTGAGTAGTTTCTTCATGTTCTTGACTTGACTGAAGTCTTTCGGCATGAATTTGAAAAGCATTCTCATACGCCAGGAAACAAGACGGAAGAACTCGGGCATTACTACTGATTCGCCATATTTACTTGCATTGTAGGTTAACGTTGGGAACCGTTTGGGGTCCCAGAGCATACCGCACCAGCGGGCGAAATTCGGCCAGAAGAGGTTCACGTAATCACCAATCTCCGTTCTGAGGGTTGACCCTTTCTTTAGACCAGCGGACATTTCCATAAACTGCGTAACTGCTCTTACGTCATACCGATAGGGTATCTCGGTACCTCTTATAATTGGAACTTCAATTCGTGTTGGATGAAGTATTGGATGTTTAATTACATTAAAGATTCTTGAACTATCTGTCATCTCGATCTTAACTATGCCATCTGCGCTGCTCATCATACTGACAATATCTTCAGACTTGCCGCATCCCTCATCGATGCAAGCTAATACTGTATTTCCTTCAGCTGCAAACTTCGAAAGTGTTTGTCTCATGAATCTTAGGAGTTCTGATCCGTTGAAAACGTATGGAGAAGTTAGAGAATCAAAGACGAGAAAAGTTTTCTCTTGCATTTTCTCCCTTGATTTAACGATGGCTATACTCAGACTGGTGAGATCCTCACAAGTGGCGTTTATCGTGTCCGGGCGTGCGTTACTGGAGAGTCCTACCGTTTCATGGAATGCATCAACAAAACCTAAGGGGTGTGGTGATACTTCGCCAAGGCCAATTTTTCTGAGGGATTCCTCGACTTTTGTTGGTCCGGATTCGGTGGTCACATAGATGACTGGTCTCACCTGAATGCTATTCAGGACTGTTTGATAGCAGAAGGTAGACTTCCCAGAACCTGGAGGACCAACCAGCAACATCAAATTTCTAAGCTGTACTTCTTGGAGTTGGCTTAACGAAACCAACAATGACCCCAATACTAAGTAACGAAACACTGCTATATTTAATTTCTATAGCTATGAAGCTTAGATAGTTTAGAAACTAAACTCAATTCTTGGCTAATCTAATTTAGTTTGTGAACGTTGCTGTCGCTCCGCGCCAGCTCCCTCCCGGCCCTCTACCTCGTTTACGTTGCGTATTGAAGCTTTTAGGCAAGAGGGAAGTGTCCCCTCGCCTAGCTAGATACTAGAAAGTTTAAGTATAATTTTTCATATTTTTACATTCGGCTGTTTAATATTTCGATCAATGGTGCATCGATCGAAACGGAGAATGATATGTTTGAAAGTAATGGTAATCAATAGTAGTCTGCGAGGCGGAGGCCAGAGCAGAACCGAATTGATGCTGACCCACCTGGTCAAAGGTATGCGCGAAGCCGGGGCCGAGGTCGAGGTCGTGAATTTGCGTATAAAGAAAATCAAGTACTGTATCGGCTGCTTTACTTGCATGACCAAGACACCCGGCAAGTGCGTGTTAAATGATGATATGACAGAGGAGTTGTTCCCCAAGTGGTTGGAGTCAGATCTAGTAGTCTATGGCACACCACTTTTCCATCACACTGTGAACGCTCCAATGAAGACATTCATAGAGCGTACGTGGCCGGTTTGTTTGCCGTTTTTTGAGAAACACAGCGATGGCAGGTGGCACCACCCCTTGCGGTACAAACCGCCAACAGCCGTCTTACTTTCCGTATGTGGATTCTTTGACGAATCAGCGTTTGGTGCAATGTCACACTATGCAAATTTCCTATGGGGGAAAAACCTCATAGCCGAAATCTACCGACCAGCCGGAATGGACATGACACAGCCAGGATTCGAGGAAAAACGAAGGGACGTTCTTGAAGCCACCCGACAAGCAGGACACGAATTAATAGAGTCAAGAAAGATCTCTCCAGAAACGATGGCACGAATCACACAACCTCTTAGCCACGCAGAAACTATTGCAGAGATTAGCAACCTGTACTGGAAGACCTGCATCGCTGAGGGCATAACCCCTAGAACCTTCGAGCAAAATAGCATAGTACCACGCCCAGAGTCTATTGAAAGTTTTATGAACCTCATGTCTATAGGAGGATTTAACCCCCAGGCAGCTCGTGACACCCAAGCGATACTGCAATTCACGTTTTCAGGTATGGTAGAAGGCTCTTGCTATTTCACGATTGATAAAGGAACCATTAAGGCAACTTTGGGAACTGCCGATAAAACTGACCTTATCATTAATACTCCCTTCGAATTGTGGATGGACATTGTTACTGGCAAGGTAAACGGACAGCAGATGTTCATGGAAGGGAAGTATCGAGCTGAGGGAAACATATCGCTAATGAATGTGTTCTCAGGACGTTCAGATCAAGAGGCCAAATCACGAAAAGAGGAAAGCATAGAAAGGGATACAATGGAGGTGACAAAACTGGATAAGAAACGCTTGACGTGTCGTGAAATTATATCTGGAATGCCTAACTCCTTCAATGCTGAGGCAGTTGGAGACTTGGCGGCCATTATTTATTACAAGGTGACGGGCGAGGAGCCGGGCGACTACTATCTAGAGATCGCCGATGGGCGTTGCACCTTCCACGAGGGAACGCCTTCATCGCCAACACTGACTATCGAAACTCCATCTGAGGTGTGGGTTTCAATCAGCTTAGGTGAGTTAGATGGACAGAAGGCATTCATGGAGCAAAAATACAAAACATCTGGTAACTTTAGCTTGCTGATGAAGCTGAACAGCCTGTTTAGTACTCTCTAGCGATTGCGCGCGAAGTCTGACCCCTAGGAGGTGTAATGTGACCAAACCTGTGAATCTCACCCTGCGTCAAATGCTCGAAGGGATGACGTTGACTTTTGACGCCGCGGCAGCGGGTGATATGGATGCCACGATTCAATTCAACGTGGCCGGAGCGGAACCCGGCAACTATTACCTGCACATCGCCGAGGGCGACTGTGCGTTCCAACTGGGCACCGCCGAGGCTCCCACGCTGACCATCGTCACTCCATCCGATGTATGGCTGAAGATCAGTCGCGGGGAGTTGGATGCTCAGGGTGCGCTGATGCAGGGGTTGTACCAGGTACAAGGCGACTTTGACCTGCTTATGCGGATGAGTACCCTGTTCAAGACTCCCGAAAGCACATCCGACGGAACATCGGGCTCCGCAGCCCCTCAAGACAAGCGTCCTGCTGGCCCAATAGCGCTCACAGGTATGACCTGGATGATGGTGGCCTTTATCCCGTGGATACTTTACTGGATTACATTTTCCATCCCTGGTGTAAGTTCATGGGTTAGTGTCGGCCTCCCGTTCCTGTTGGCGCTGTTCATAGTCATCTACCGCCGGGTGTTCGACAAGCCTACTTGGATGGAATGGGGTGGGCTAGGGTTCTTTACACTGGCCGGTATATTGACACTTATCGGCAATTCTACCTTTGCGACCTGGGGATCAGTTATTAGCTCTATTG
>JABXGV010000290.1 GCA_016550485.1 archaeon | reverse complement strand
TTTCACCCGCACGGTGAACACTCTTCGAAATACGAGACGACAGGTCCTTTCACCTACCACCCAGATATTCCCCCTTGATGATACTTAAAGAATAACGAACCAAGACAAGACTAGCAGCTAACCGATTATTCAACAGGAAATACTAGAAGCTGGGCACATTCACCCTTATGTAAGAAGGTTTAAAGAACTGGAGATACCGATTCTAGGGTATGTCGTTCGGTCAGGTTACCTTTCGAGGTGGTCAGCTCGTCCCGCTAGGCTACGAGTCAGTCGCCACCAACATCGATAAGGTCAAGTTTGAGGATGAAGAAGGGCGCCTCGTCGTTTCGGATATCCGCGTAGTCTGGTACAAAACAAAGAAGGGCCGAAGTGTGTTGAAAGGTGTTGCCGCCGCCATCGCCGTCGGTGTTGGCGGAGCAGTGGTCGGTCGCGCAGCACGCCGCCATGGCGGAGTTGTCGGCGACATCGTCGGTACTGGGATACGGGAGGGTACAGACGTTGCTGCCCATGCCATCATGTTCGACACGATCGCTAAGCAACATATGATTATGCGTGGAGATGATGGCACTGCCGAGACTATGGCAATCCCACTTCGGGCCATCAGCAATGCTACAGTTCACAAGGACAAACTCATAATCACTCTGAGTTCTGGTGATGACATCGATTTCGAGGGCAAACGCAAAGGGAAGATGTTCTCCGTCGCAGTCGCTCAGCTCATGACAGCCAAGGAGGCCAACAAGTGCCCATACTGTGGAGCCAAACCACAACCCGGTGCTAGCGAATGTAGCCGATGTGGTGCGGCGGTTGCGGGTGGAACGGGACCAACTCAGCCTGTTATGCCCGCTGGCATGCCTGCTGGAATGCCTGCAGGGATGCCCATGATGACGGGTATGCCACGATTCGTGTGCCCCTTCTGCAAGGCACAGATTATGCCGGCGGAACATTGCCAGAGCTGTGGTCGCCGACTGCTCGCTAGATGTAGCAAGTGTGAGGCAGATATTCCCTTGTTCATGTACGCTGGCGCGAAGCGCTGTCCCCAATGCGGTGGAGCACTCGAGTACCCACAACACTAGTAGCAACCCGTTTCCTTCCTAGCTCCACAGGAGAAGAGTGGAGATACTCATTCTATACAGGTAAGATAAGGTCTCACAATCAAATCCATACTGGTCCCTATCCGGAGGCAGATTTGCAGTACGTGCCTGTTGCCTCCGCGGAGGTCTAGGAAATCACAAAGGAATAAATAAGGAGTGAAGAGGTCTCAGCCCAATAATACGTGGAGTTTTTTTATGAACCCTAGACCTGGTCAAGTACGCCGCGCACGTCGCCGCCATGCGCGTCGCCGACGCCGCGTTATTCGTAGAGCGGCACGACGGAGAAGACGTGCATATAGACGGTACCGTAGGCGCCTTAGAAGAGGCGATTGGTGGCTCTTTTCATTTATCGGCATTCCCAATCCCTTCCGAGTCCATCATAGAGATGTCATAATCATCGAAAAGGAGACGGGCAAATCGATTGAAGATATGACGGAAGAAGAGCTGCTAGAGGAACTAGAACGACGTGGAATCGAAGTGGAAGACCTCGACGACGAAGAACAAGAGGCGCTCGAAGCCACTGAAGGGGAAGAGGACGAGGGGCAAGACACCTAGCGAGTTTACGCAAACATTCACGTGCTAGTACTAGAGGATGATGTGATTTCTTCGATTCCTTGAGACTAGATTTGTCTTGAGAGATAAACCAAGTCGTTCATTTAAAGTAATGAAGCGGTTCATCGTTGTGGACCTCTAAGTGGTGGTCGAGGGTCCAGACGATGATGAGGAATGCTTTGAAGGAGTCTTCTATGCCGCGGATGAGTGCCGGTTTGGTGAGTTCACTGAGGAACAGAGTGTTGGTAAGTAGGATGTGGCGCCATATTCCCGTTTTACTGTTCTTGGTTACCTCGAAGCTGGATTGTCGTTGCATCAACTGCATTCGAAGATTGTAGAAGATTTCGTTCCGTTCCTCAGCGGATTTCCGGGATAACGCCTTCTGATACGCGGGGCTAATCGGTGTTCCACTGGCAATCACGATACGGTCTGGGTAATCAAGAGGCTGGGCGATGGAGATGAGGCGGGGAGAGCCTTGTGGATAGTTCGCTGTTAGATGGAATGTCGCGGTGTCATCTTCAGCTTCCCGACGGAACATATTCTCCTCCCTGAGCCATCGGGTTATGGTTTCTTTCCATTCTTCTGGTGTTGGTTCCGCAGACATGTGATACCCTCAGGGGATGTTGGAGATTTTTAGAAACGCTTTTGCCTCCGTTAGTGTGGCTGCAAGAGGTAATGTGGCACCAGCAGCGATGGCTTCTGATTGCATCTGATTCGTCAGCTTAGCAGCCGCCTCGACGAGACGTTCTAGATCCTGGGATTGGAGCAGTGCCCCAATTTCAATCTGATATGCGGGGGGGAGCTGTCCAACGAGTTCGTGAGGCTTATCGAATCGGTGTATCTCTGTCTTCCTCTCTCGAAGTCCATGGAAAAACCAGATAGCAAACTCTGCAAAATCCACAGCCGCGTATCGTCCTGCCACTAAATCCTGAAGGCTCACCGCTCTACGTATCTTGTTGAGGTATTCTAGGTTTCCTGGCCAAGATTCTTCAACTTGTTGTATGAATTCCGCTTTCTGCACTCGTTGAGTCTGAAACCATGAGCTCACTAATGTGTAGACATCATCAACCAACTCAGATGCTATTATTAGAGCATCCTTTGGGGTGCTTGTCACGAGTTTTGTATAACGCGATATGAAATCTGAGGGTAAGAGGTCGAATCTCTCGAGTTCAGCCTGTTGTCTCCCCCAGTTATTTATTAATGGAGCCCCATTAAGTGCGGCAAGTATCCCGACGAGCGCGTTTCCGATGTCCCATACAAGGAATGCTGGTGACAGGGAGTCATTACGCTTAACTGCCTCCTGTAGCCTCCACAAGTACCCGTAGATGCTGTTGAAGCCTAGAACCGTTTTTCGAAGAACTGCTTGGCTTCCTTCGGTAAGATAGTCTGTTAATGCCTGTAATCGTTTTTCGCTTTCCTTGGATTTGGACCAGAGAATCTTGTTGTGCGTTAATAATGCGGCACCTACGGACCAAACACCGCGATGACCTTTTACGAGTTCTTCAGCCTCTTTCCAAGTCAGAGTCCACACACTTACCGGTCGGTTTTGCCAGATGAAATTCCACGAGATGCGTTTAGACTCTGATACAACTAGGAGATCGAAATCCGAGAATTCGTCAGTGGTTCCCCGTCCCAAGCTGCCATAAGCTAATATGAGGTCAATACTCTGAGTCTTCTCAACGAGGAACTCAGCGATCTCCTTTGCATACCTTAAGGTAGAATTTTCAGTGGCATTCAAATTAATTCACACTCTGTTCGTGGTTAGAAGATCCAGAAGAGGTCTTCTTCGCATTCAGACCATTCCTCCTTGTCAGGAGGCTTTGTGACACCTATACTTTCTAACCTGTTTTGTAACTCCACTATTTCCTGGGCTGGTTTCCTTCGGTCCTTGCAGAGGAGAAGGAAGTTCCCGAGAACCTGTGTCAGCTTTGGCTTGAAGAACTCTGGGGCTTTCTGGACAAGGTCCTCCAGATATTCCAGCGCCTCCTGATAGGCTTGTTCCGATTCTATCAATTGCCCCCTTTGTCGGTGTAGGATTCCCATGTTATTCAAGATGGAAGTAAGTCCCCCAAGATGGAGGCTGGGGGCTTTAGCGGCTAAAATCTTGTAAAGCCGAAGTGTTTCCTGGAACGCTGTTGTTGCTTCGGAAAGTCTTTTCGCCGCAGCCAGCACTACGCCTAGATTGTTCAGTGATCTAGCTACACCCAGAAGACTGAATTCAGGTTCCTTCGAAGTAAGCCTCCTGCGGATAGCTAGTGCCTCGCGAAGTACACTTTCAGCTTCTGAAAGCCGCCCGGACTGTCGGAGGAGCACACTGTAACTTGTAAGGGTCGCAGCTAAGTGTCTACGATACAGGTCTGGAGACTTGTCAACAAGCTGGCGGTAGAGTTCTAGCGCCTCATGGTATACCGCCTCGGCTCTTTCTATCCGATCTGTTTGACGAAGCAAGATTGCCTGATTATTGAGCGCCTGTGCAACCCATTGTATATAGACATCAGGGGTGTTTTCAGCCAGGTCTCGGTAGATGCTCAGCGCCTCCTGAAGCTCTAACTCCGCGCCTGCCAGCTGGCTAGTCCGGCGGTGGAGAACCCCATAGAGGTTGAAGGAATGCGCTAGCGCTACCTTGTAAGCATGTGGCGTTTCCTTTGCTAACGCTTTTCCAAGGCGAATCACTTCCCGACCCGTCTCTTCAGCATCCTCTACTCTGCTAGTCAGTAAGAACAGTAATGTCAGGCCAGCTAAGCATAGCATCCCGCCTCCTTGTTCAATGTTCGGCTGTCCCTTGAGTTCATTGAAGCGCGCTAATGCTTCATAGTATAGCTCCTCTGCCTCATCGGGTTTACTTGACAGCAAGCTAATACGAGCAAGGGAGAGCTGAATATCCAAAGGACTTACCACAGTGAGCGTACTGCTCGGCAACGCTTCGTAGATTTGCATTGCCCGTTTATACACCGTTATCGCATCGGAAAATTGTCCTGTTCTAGTAAGGAAATTTCCAAAATGTCGAAGCGAGTAAGCAAGGGCTTCTCTGGCGGCTTCACTGGATGTCTTCTCGACGAGCTCTTCACTTACATGAACCGCTTCTCGTAATGCAGCTACCGCTTCAGCGGACCGCCCCATATTGGTGAGTAGAAAGGAAAGATTTGTGAGCGGCCACACAATTTCTGGCAAGTACACGTCTGGTTGCTGACTAACTAACTTCCGGTAAAGCTGAAGACACTGTCGGAAGTCACTTTCCGCCTCCACGACGCGACCAAAGGCAAGGTGAATTACTGCCCTAAGCCGTGAGTTCATCGCCTGCCCCTCTTCAGATGTGAATCTAATGAACTGGACCAATGCTAGGGCGTCAAGGTCACGGTCATGCAATGTTAGATTGTTTACAGTGTCTTTGGCTTGAGCATAGGCTGTTTCTGGGTCAGCTAGTTCCCGTACAGTCAGCGCTAAGCCCATTAGGCGGTAATCGGACATCTCAGCGCTAGCTTCCTCAAGGCGATTAGCTACCTCATTCGCCAATTTAGGTAGTTGGTCACCTAGCTCAGCCAGTACAAGGTCACGTGCTAGTGCGTGTAATTCCCAGTATCCATCTCCGCGGTCCTGCACAAAGCTCAACTTGGTGAGGCGAATCCAGTGATCGGTCCGTAGGCTTGGTGCAGCAACTTCAAGGATCTTTTGGTCGAAGAGGGGAATGAGGCCTGCTCGGTCAACGAATTCTAGCAGCCCCTCTGCGAGGCTGAGGAGCCGCCTCCACGTCTTCAGGCGGACCTGCTCGAGCGTATCAGCGCGCAGACTTTCGACATCTGCTCCAGTGAGTGAACAGCATTCTGCTAAATCACAAATGGCGCTGAGGATGAAGGGGTTTCCGCCACTGATGCTCACAATTTGGGTGTGCAGCTCTGGGGACACTCCCCGCTGAGTTAACAAATCACGGCTCCCAGCTTCATCTAATTCCGTGAGTTCCACTTCTTCAACCGCTACTACTGCCTTCAAGCTAGGGGGTAGACCTCTTCGGCTAGCGGTGACTCCAACGGCGTTCGTCAAGTTGGAGAGGAAAATATACCAGAGTTCTGCTTCACTTATTTTCTGGTCATTGTATTGCCAGTGGTGCTGTTCTGTGTCAATAGTTTCGAAGTGATCCAGCAGAACCAAGAGCGGTTGGTGCTGCTGCTTTCGTCCATTAAGGTCTTCGAGAAGCGCGTCTACGAAGAGGAATTCTGCTTGATGGGGGTCTTTCCAGAGGAGCTCCAATACTTTCTCAACATAGTTTTTGCCAAGGCGTGTTTGCAGCCAGTCTGCGACTGCCCCAAATCTTCGCTGGACTTGAGGACGTAACTTGGCTCCGATAACTTGTATAGCTTTACTGATGTTAACCATACTCCCTACAAAGGGAAGGGCTTTCGCTAGGTCAAACGCCCAGCTGCGCCCCGGCTCCTCGGTGGGCTGGAGACCCTTGACGAAGCGTAAGCGAAGCGTCCAGAGGAGGTCAAACCGTGGGAGCCGAATACCCAGCCAGGCCGATGTCCTTGCGAGACCATCTAGACGGTCAAAGAGAGTGGTTTCACGGCTACAGTCAAGGAGAATGGTATTCTGGACCATGCCCTTCCAATGCTCAAATAATGAGGTCTTCCCGATTCCTCCAAGGCCCTTAAGGTGTAACACGACGCTTTCCTCGTGGCAGCGACTGAGCGCATCGTTCATCCAATCTATATAGGATTCCCGATTAACGAAGACCCGCTTAATGGGCTTGTAGCGCTCCCACATCGACTGGAAACCTCAGCTGTTGCTGCCTAGCCCTTCCTTCCTTGTCCCTCATAAGCCCGCCGGTAACCCTGCCCACAAGTTCATATGGTGTAATACTAGAATTCAAGAGGATATTTATGGGAAGATGGGAAATACCCACCTTATTTGTTCAACCGTAGAGAAGAATTGCCAAAGGAACATAAGTCAAAGGTTTTGGTGAAGAAGCTATGGCGAACATCAAGAAATGGGAAGAAGGCGAGAAATGGGTCGAAATAGACTTGGATATCTGCGAGGGCGCGGCTGAATGTGAGAATTGGTGCCCTGTGAGTGTCTACGTGATAGAAGACGGGAAAGCCGCCGCAGTCAACATCGAAGACTGCATCGGATGCGCTGCCTGCCAACGCGTATGCCCCACCCAAGCTATAGTACGCCACTGGGCCTGGAAATGAAGACGCTGATACCTGTATCTTAGCTGAAGCAAGCTTTCAAGGGCTTTAGCGGGTACGCTGTCCGGCGTTTAATGGAATTTCATCCTAGGAATATTAGTATACCGAAATCATTTATCGGTTGCCAAGAGAAAATTGTACAGTTCCATATATCCCCTAATACGAGTTCTGACGTCCCTACCCTGTTCAGGCAATTGGAGTGTCGGGTAATGTGCAGTTCTCTTGTAGCATTAGTTCGTTTGAAGATTTTTATACATCGAACCAGCTCAAATTTAGAATAAGAAGCGATTAGAAATTCCCGGTGAAGACTCATGAAAATCGGCGTACATATGGAGCCGCATGTTGGTTATACATTTCAAGAAATCGCAAATCTAGTACAAAAGGCTGAAGAGCTGAAATTTCATCATTTTACGGTCTCCGATCACTTTTTTAGTAATCCGTCGCGCCCCCCGACTACTACGTACGAAGCATGGACCTTAGTAGCATTATTAACACCTCTAACAGACACGATTCGCCTCGGAACACAAGTCACGTGTCAATCATATCGAAATCCTGCTTTACTAGCCAAAATTGTGGCTAATATCGACAATGCGTCGAATGGTAGAATTGATTTGGGAATCGGTGCAGGATGGAAGGAAGCTGAGTATAGAGCATATGGATATGAATTTCCGTCCACAGGCACACGCATTGCGCAATTAAGAGAAACGCTCGAAATAATAACACGGTTGTGGACCGAAGATCAACCCCCATCCTTTCAAGGGAAATATTACCGCATAGATGAGGCAAAATTTCTTCCCAAACCAGTCCAATCACCGCATGTGCCAATATGGGTAGGCACGCAAACCTTGAAAGCACCCAAGATGGAACGTATTATTGCAAAGTATGCAGACGGTATTATTTACGAGCAATTACCAATTGAAGAACTACGAAAAAAGCAAGAACGCATGAAGGATGCGTGTAAGGCACAAGGTCGCGATTATAAGACGCTCAAATGGGACATCAATGTTGCCTCGCTGATATGGAAGGAGGAGAAGCAATTCGATAAGATTAAACAGCGATTGACTAGAGGTAATCCAGAACTTACTGAAGAAAAATTAGACTCTCTTCGGACTAGATGGCTATGCGGACCAATTGAGAAGGTGAAATCAGAGATACAGTCATATGAAGCCAATAAGGTTGATCGACTTACACTGTGCTTACCGATGGCCCATTCATGTCCCGATCTTGAAGCCTGGGGAATTGAAACGCTAGAACTTCTCGCACAACACCTGTTTCAATAGAGATAACCACTTGGCGAACTAGTTGCCTGATAAGAAAAATGCTTAGCGAGTTCGCTGCCCCAGATAATCGATTATCCACCGGTATCTGGGCTTCTTTTGGGTGAGAACCAGCTCCGCTCCCTCCACACAGCATAGCAGCTTCAGCTTCGGAAAGAGGGATAACACCTCCTCCTGAGTGAAGAAGCGCTGGTACAGCTTATAGCTGCGATGATAGTAGGTGTTGGGCTCAACTAGCTCTAAGGCACTGGTATCTCTGATGTGTTCATATTCATCCAAGGAGAATACCCGCGCAAACACGACCCCGCGACGGGCGAGCCCCTTATTGATCTTCGCTGCTATGTCTTCAATCGCTGATTTTCTGAAGAACTGTAACACCTTCGACGCAATAATCAACGCATACCGGCGATCCGGAATCTCATAGGAGCTGATGTCGGCGACCTGTGCCGTCATGGTGAGGTTCTCTGCCCGCGCCCGTTCCTGGCACTGTTTGACATACGTTGTGGAGATATCGATGCATTCTACTTCGTACCCCATCTTGGCAAAGAAGAGTGCATTCCGTCCCTTCCCCATTCCCAAATCTAACACGGGTCCCTTCGGAATCTGAGACAGATACTCAATCAGCCGCCAATCCGGCGTCAACCCCCATTGCCCCCTCACGGCGCGATACGCTTCAACCCACTCTGTTACTGAAGACGGCATCTCCATCGACGCGTATCAACAGCTGCACAAACTAATAACCATTTATATCTAGACCGTATCGTATCCCCGTTTAAACCCACATGCCTTGCAGGAGGTGATTCCGAATGAGATGCTCGTCAATACGAACCCACGCAGACGCTAAAGACATTGAAAAGGCTATCAACGAATGGCTGAAAATCAACGCCGGCCTCAATATCCGCTTCGTCACCCAAGCTGAAAGAGCCTCCAAAGGCTGGATCATCACCACCTTCTTCTACGATTAACCTCGACGACCCGGTCGATGGCCATAATATGACCTAGATAGGGTGCCCTACTATGTATGCGCCCAAACTAATTTCTTTAACAATCTCATACCAATGTAGGGTGACGACATCAACGATTGGCTACGAGCCCATCCGAAGACCACAACCCTCTTCGCCTCCCAGGCATCACGATGCCATGAATGATGGATTATTACGTCAATCTTCTACGAAGAGTAGTCGCCTTGAATGCAATGGCTAGAGACCATATGAATCTCGAGCCCTGAGAAACAGGAAGGAGCACCTGAAGACTAGTCCTTCGCTGTTCCACAACTAGGATTAGTGCACACAGGTTCTTCTAAATCGCTTTGAGTTCTTTACAGATACTTACTCTTCCAAAATTCTTTGTGTAGTTAGTCGGGACACCCCTCTCGTTTGAGAGCGGCTCGAATCTTCTGGATGCGGAGCTGGTCCTTGGGTCGACCAAGCTTCTCATAAGAGGCTAATTGCTCGGAAAGCGGCGACACAGGAATGATGAGCTCATCTAACTTGACAAAGTGGGGGTTGGTGAGTCTGTGTGCCTGGGATCCGGCTCCCTCTTGGTACTTGATGACGAGATCGCCCATGACCTCGACCTTGATACCCAACACGGTGAAAGTGCCGAAGTAGGAGTCGAAGAGGGTAGAGCGCTGAAACCTGACCGGACTGACCACATAGTCACAGAACAGTTCGTTAAACCGGAGGGCACCCGCCTGGTCCGTCAGAATGTCAATGTCCTTCGGTCGGATATCTACACCCTGCAGCGCAAGGCTCGCGCTACCCACCAAAACCCACCGGATACCCTGCCCCTCCAACCGCTGAACGATAGAGCGGAGGGCCTGGAGGAATGCTGGTCCAATCACACCCCAAGGAGTAAAGACGACCTGATTTGAGTGTATCGCTTTGCAATAGGAATACGATACGCGTTGGTGTACTTCTTGCCCCGCTGTGCTGGGTATATTCGCTGCAAATAGCACTGAACATATGTTAGCTCGATTGCATCGTGTTTTTTTGAATCTGCACTTTCTATCTGAAGACATCTATGGGCCTTGTCGAGAACCGAATCATAGAAAAATAGCGAATCCAATAGGAAGGTATTGAAGGTGGTGTTCTTTCAGTTCATTTCATCCCACGATGCCGCCATCGAGAACTATGTAGATCAGTTTGTACGGCTCCAAAGAAGCTACAGCCAAGCCAAATTTCCCTATTGGATTCTTGTTGAGGAGAAAGTGGTACTCGGGCTAGTTGTAGTAGCTCAAGAACCCCGTGAACTCATTCAATCTCCAGGAACACCCTTTGTCCAGCTCCACCTCTTCCACCACAAACCAGCTGGCGTGCGACGACTGCTTGACGAGGCTGAAAGGATTGCCGATGACCATAACGCAGCTTTCAGGAGTTGTGCAGTTGATGCCAAGGAATTTCAGACCATCCAGTTACTCAAGGCAGCCCGATTCGAGTTATTTGACGAATTCTACCAGATGAGTTCTTTGCTAGATAAGATTAGCCAACCCGAAACG
>JABXGV010000289.1 GCA_016550485.1 archaeon | reverse complement strand
TCTTGGGGGGCCAGAGTTTGAGCATGCTCCGGATATTCATAAGGTCTGGAATCGCTACCTTCTTCGGACACTGCCTCATATGGCCTTCTACACATGCGTAGCACCACATACACAGACGGGATTTGAGTTCTAACCGGATTTCTTCAATGCGTCCTCGTTCTTGGGCTGTGAGTTCCCACGGTCCCTCTACGATTCCTACGATTTCTTCTAGTTCAGTTATGGTTTGGATGCCAGGATCAGGTAAAACATTATCGAACTGCAGAAGATACTTGATTGATAGGGCAGCATCAGATAGCTGACCTCCTGCAAACGATTTCATGGCGATAAAACCTACATCATGCTCCTTGGCGAGAGAAACGAGCTTGTCTGCTGCATGATTGACCACGTAATTGAAGGGGAACTGGATGGTCTCAAAGTGCCCTGAGGTTACAGCCCTTTGCGCGATTTCCATCGAATGTGTTGACACGCCGATGTGACTGATAATCCCCTCCTCCTTAGCTTTTTGGACCGCCTTAAACGCGCCATCCTTGAACAGCCGCTCCAACGCCATCTCCTGGCTCACGTTGTGAAACTGGTAGAGGTCAATATACTCAACAGCGAGGGACTCGAGGCTCCGCTTCAACCAGTCAAGGGTGGACTTCTTAGAACGCCATGAAGTTTTTGTCGCCAACACGACTTCGTCTCGGCGACCCGCAATCGCGGCGCCAATACGTTTCTCACTTTCACCATAGGCCACGCTTGTATCGATGAAATTGATGCCCAAATCAAGGGCCCGCTGAATGACCTTGACTGCTTCACGAAATGGAGGACGCTGAATTGGTATACCTCCCATCCCGACCCGTGACACTTCTAAATTGGTTTTACCTAGCCTGATTGTCTTCATGGCTGCTCACCGATTTGGCAATCCGTCGTAGAATAGTATATTATTAGTGTTTGGTAAATCCAGACTAGGAAGCTTGGTGCTTTAGAGGTAACACCGACGATTCTTGCCCAAGAAAACACTAGAGTATACAGCTCTAAGGCTATCAGGCATGGTCTGACCGACTGGAATGTATATTAACGTTGGGGGAGAGTGCCTTAAGGCGATGAAGTATGGCTAAACGACAGAAAGCACGTGCGCGGTGGTGGCAGCAAATGCTGTGGATTGTGACTGCAAGGGTGCAAACTGACCAACGGGGTATGCAGCAGCAAGGAACCTGTCCTTTCTCACCTGTATGCACTGATTCAACAGGGGCTAACCACAGCTTTGTTGTCCTTGCAAAGTCCCTCGAAGAGGCCAATCAAGTAGCGCTAGCACAAGTGCCAAACATCGCTATCGTTCGAATAGAATTAGCACGTGAGGTTGACGACATTGTGGATGGCAGGTCATGATTTAATATGGTGCACTGACGGCGCTGGTGCAGCTTGAGTGGTTCGCAATCAGTTATATGGTAGTCTCTATTTGCTCAAATATAACTTGAGATGCTTTTGGGCAACTATAAAGCTCAAGTAGCGTGCGTTGATAGTAGATGGGCGAGTTTCCATGGACATACGAATAAGGGGCGCGGCAGTTCACAACCTCAAAAGTGTAGATGTACAAATCGGTGATGGACTCACGGTCGTGACCGGTGTCTCAGGGTCAGGAAAAACCTCCCTCGTCTTTGACACCCTCTACCACGAAGCACGCCGCCGCTTCCTCGACATCTACCTTATCGGAAGATCCTCCTATCGCTCAGCGACCCACAGGCTAGCCCCGGCCCAGGTAGAATCCATCACTGGATTGGGTCCAGCCATAGCAGTAGGACAGAACCTGCTGAACCGCAATCCTCTCTCCACCCTTGCCACCGCCTCAGGCCTGCACCCATTCCTCAGGCTTCTCTACACGAACTATGGTGTTCGCCATTGCCCCAAATGCAAGACCTCACTCAATGTTCTGTCAGAGGACGAAATCGTAGAGCAGCTCAAAGCCCTAGCAAAACAGCACCCCTGCCAAGTATTTGCCCCTCTTCTCCATGCGGTTCTAGGAAGCCACCAAACCCTGTTAGCGATTCTCGCCAAGGAATTCGGACCCGAAGCCATCCTAGTTGATGGTAAACCATGGAAAACCCAGCCTCTGAAACCCAAGACCCCCCACAATCTCGATGTTAAGATTGGCGAGATCGACTCCTCCACACCCGTGGTGAAAATTCGCGAGATTGTACAGCGAGGGCTAGCCCTCGGCGCTCAGGCAATCGCCATACACGATAAGGAGGGTGAGACGAGGTTCTCGCGAAGCCCAGTCTGTGCTCGGTGCGGAACTTGCTTTGGGGAACTGAAACCCACCCACTTCAACAGGTCCTGTCCCTACTGCAAGGGCAAGGGGTGTGCCCGCTGTGACCAGACGGGGCTCCACCCAACCGTCGCCTATGTACGGTGGAAAGGATTCAGACTGCCTGAACTCCTCTCCCACACCGTAGAATCCGTGCAAAAGATATTCGCCACTGCAGACTTGCCCTCGTCGGCAAAGCGCCTCAAATCTGAAATCACACGACGGCTTGACGCCCTGAACCGTGTGGGGTTGGGATACCTTTCCCTTGACCGTTCATCCCCTACGCTCTCCCGCGGGGAGTCACAGCGGGTCCGGTTAGCTATTACACTGACAAGCCGCCTTGAGGATATGTTGCACGTTCTTGATGAGCCCACCATTGGGCAGCACCCCGCCGATGTTGCCCGGTTCCTACCTGCATTCCGTGACTTGGCAGGACCCGTGGTGTTTGTGGAACACGATAGGGTGGCTGCCGCCGCAGCGGACCAGGCTATCGATTTAGGACCCGGTGCTGGGAAGGAGGGTGGCGAGGTCACCTTCTCCGGAACACCCGGTCAGCTATGGAAAACCGACACATCCACTGGTCGGTACTTCAGTATGCGGGACCGGGTTGAAATCCCTGAGTCACGCCCACCGCCTGACAGCTTTCTCACGGTACGTGGAGCCCATCAACACAACCTCCAGAAAATCAATGTCAAGATCCCCCTAGAACGCCTGACCGTTATCACCGGAGTTTCAGGGTCCGGGAAGAGCTCCTTGGTTGAACACGTGTTGGTTCCCAGCCTCAAGGAGAAGACACCAGTCGGCTGCAGCGCCATTGAGGGACCAGCAATCAAGCCAGTCATGGTGGACCAAAGCCCAATCGGGCGGAACCCACGATCCAACCCTGCTACTTACACCAAGCTCGCAGATATCATCAGAGACCTCTACGCCGCAGTCACAGGGCTCTCCGCCTCCCATTTCAGCTTCAACCGACCGGAAGGTGCCTGCCCTACCTGTAAGGGCATGGGCGCCACCGAGGCAAAGATGCGCTTCCTCCCCTCCGTATGGATACCATGTTCTGATTGTGAAGGACAACGCTTCAACGAGAAGGTCCTTGCGGCAAAGGTGCCCTTCGGCGCGCAAGAGCTGTCCATCGCTGAGTTCTACGCCCTTTCTATTGCTGAGGTACAAGGGTTCTTCGAAAAGGAGAAACGGCTACCAGCGAGCCGCTGCCAAGCAGCCAAACGCATCCTCAAGGCCTTACTCGATGTCGGGCTGGGCTACCTCTCGCTCGGTCAGACCTCGCCAACCCTTTCTGGAGGTGAGGCCCAACGCGTCAAACTCACCAAGTTTCTGGGTCGAAACAAGCTCCAAGACCGCCTCATCGTCCTCGATGAGCCAAGTACAGGCCTCCACCCTCAAGACCTCAACGGCCTCCTGACTGTTCTGGACCGGCTCGTCAGAGCAGGAGCCACCATTCTCATCGTTGAGCATAATACTGACATGATACGCGCCGCCGACTGGATAATTGATCTCGGTCCAGGAGCCGGACCAACAGGCGGACAGGTTCTGTACATGGGACTCCCTAAGGGCGTATTGGAGGCGAAGGGCTCCCATACAGGACGGGCCCTGAAAGAGGAGGGGGCTCTCCGCCCACGGAAGACTAGGAAACACCCAGCTGCCACCCCCTCGACGCACATCGCTATCCGTAATGCCCGGGCAAACAACCTGCAAGGTGTGAGCGTAGACATTCCCAAAGGGAAGCTGACGGTAGTGACTGGGGTGTCAGGGAGCGGAAAATCAAGCCTTGTGAACAACGTGTTAGAGGCAGAGGCCCGCCGCCGCTTCCTCGAAACCCTCTCACTGTATGAACGCCAGGGCACAAGAGAGGGTCCTGAAGCCCCCGTGGATGCTATCACGGGGCTAGGTGTCACTCTCACCGTCGGTCTTCGCATACAACACGCCTGGTCCACCCTCTCACAGTTTACCCGGCGGGGATCAGTCGGCATTGCCAGTGAGTTAAGCCATCATCTCGGAATACTACTCGCACGAATAGGAAAACGTACCTGTCTTCGCTGTGCGGCAGAAATGGTCCGAGAAAAAGAATGGAGATGCCCCAAATGCGGTGTGTATGCACCCATTGCGAAGGCTCGACACTTCTCCCCCAGTAACTACGCGGCAAACTGCCCGGAATGCACAGGGATCGGCTCTGTTCTGGTTCCACGACCGGACAAACTCATCATCCACCCTGAGAAGCCACTCTGCAAGGGAGCTATGTATTCCCCGGGCTATTGGCCTCAAACCTACCTCTGCAAGGACCAACCCATCATCGCCGAGATAGGCAAACGCTACGGCTTTGACCCCACGACCACCCCCTGGCAGGAGATGTCCCAAGAGGCGCAAGACGCCTTTCTCTTCGGCGATGGGCACCGCTACACGTGGACCTACCAGAGCAAAACCGATGGCTCCATGAAGCAAAGCACATGGACCTGGAGGGGCTTCTACGCTGGATGGGTCAAAGACTGGGATATCCAAGGCACCTACACGGATAATGTGCCCTGTCCAAAATGCAAAGGGGCAGGACTCCAACCTGAATACCTTGCGGTAACCATTGGTGGGTTTAACTTCCACCAACTGAGTGAGATGCCCCTGACACAACTAGCCGAAGTCTTAGAACAAGTCCCGGCTCTCCCTCCAGATGAGCCCTTCGCTGGGAATAGCTTGACCATTGCGAAGCGTCGGCTGCGGTTCCTCCAGCAAGTAGGGCTAGGCTATCTACATCTGAACCGCCCCATGGGCACGCTTTCAGCAGGTGAAGCTCAGCGAATCAAGCTGGGAGGGCTCCTCGGAAGCGAGTTAACCTCCCTCACAATACTACTGGATGAACCCTCCCGAGGTATGCACCCTTCAGAACTTGAAGCGTTAAAAGACGCCCTGAATTCGCTTCGCGAAGAAGGAAACACCGTCATTGTCGTGGAACACGACATGTTACTAATCCGTGCCGCTGACTATGTGATTGATATGGGACCCGGTGCTGGAGCAGCAGGCGGCAAAGTGGTCTTCAAAGGAACACCTCAACAATTGACCAAGGCGAAAACCCCTACTGGACAGTGGTTAAGGAGGGAACACGGATTCGAGTTAACAAGAAGTCGACGCCAACCAACGGGCTGGATGACCATCACAGGTGCCCGTGGAAACAACCTGCGAGGCGAACCAGTGAAAATCCCCCTAGGAACCCTAGTTGGGGTGTGTGGCGTATCAGGATCAGGAAAAAGCACGCTTATGATTGATACCCTCGGTCGAGCACAGGTCCGTAAAACGCACTCCTCCTCCTTTTCCATGGAACCCATGGATCCGCTGGACTATGACTCGATAAGCAGTGCCCCCGCCCGAACAGTCATTGTGGATCAAACGCGGCGAGGGATAGGAAGTCCTTCACGATACCTAGGGATTCAAAGGCATCTCCTGAAGATTTACGCGGATAGTGATGACGCCCAAGCCCTCGGTGTTGACCGAAAAACCCTGACCCGTTCCTGTAAGGCATGTAAGGGACGGGGGCGAATACGCATCGAGATGGGCTTTCTCCCCGATGCGTATCTGGAGTGTGAAACCTGCCAGGGCACAGGGTATCTTCCCGAGGCCTGGGACATCCGGGTAAAGGGGGTGGCTCTACCCGAGGTCAACCATCTCTCCCTCGACAAAGCCTATAAGCTATTCTGCGATGAGCCAAAGATTGCAGAACCCCTCGAGCTTGCCCGCTCGGTGGGCCTAGGCTACCTAGTGTGGCACCAGCCAGCCTTTTCCCTGTCAGGTGGCGAAGTCCAGCGCCTCAAGATAGCGGGGGAACTGATGAAAAAGGTCAAAACTAAAACCCTCTACATCCTCGATGAACCCACCGTTGGATTACACATGGAGGATGTGGCGCAGCTCACAAAGGTACTACACCGGCTCGCCGAGCAGGGGCACACCGTCGTAGTAGTGGAACATCATCCCCAGTTACTGGCAGCCTGTGACTGGATTATCGAACTGGGGCCAGTCGGAGGTCCTGAAGGCGGCAAAGTGATAGCTACTGGAACACCTGAAGCCGTCAGCCAGAAGGACACACCAACGGCTCCCTACCTACGAGGACTCTTGGAGGCGAGCAAATGACTTGGGCACCGATTCTCCTGGCATCACCTTCACCCAGCCTACGACTCCTCGTCCTAAAGGACTTGCTCAACCGTTCGAAGAAGGACAAGGAGGTCCGCGAGCTCCAAGCCATCCACGAGCAGGATCCCTTGGTTCAGAGCTTTCTTGCCTTACAAGAACCAGACGGCTCCTTCCGGGAAGGTGTCGGCGGCGGGGCTCACCTAGGCAAACTACGGATGACCGCCCAGGCCCTAATGGGACTGGGCTACCTCGGTCTGAGTCCAGAACACCCTGCCGTCAAACGGGGTGCTGAATACCTCTTCTCGCAACAGGAGGGCTCATGGGGACTCCCCTCCGGCGGAACAGTACTCGATGGCGGCGTCCAGTCCTACACGATGATCCCCATCCAGACCGCTCTCCCCCTTCTGGGTCTAGCAGCCTGCGGTCACGCAACCGACCGACGAGCCGAACAAGCCTATAATTGGCTCATCGAAAAACAATTACCTGACGGGGGGTGGCCCTCAGGGATAAAAGCAGGCAAGCCAGTATTCCCAGCAGGCTATAGGCGACTCGCCCATTCAAAATGGGGATGCCGCACCAACACCACAGCCGCACTCGCTGCCTTTGCCCTCCATCCCAAACGCCGTACCAGCGAAGCGGCACGGCGCGGCCTTGACCTCCTCCTCGCCCACGAGACCCGCCAAGCCCACACCCTCGGCTTCGAAGTCGCACGGACCATCGGTGTGGAACCGCTCCGGGGTGGCTTCACCTACTTCAAACGCTACGATGTTGCTCAAATCCTCGATCTCTGCTGGCGAATCGGTGCCACCCTAGAGGACGATCGAGTCGCAGAGAACGTGAAATTCGTAAAAGAACTACAGGGGCCCTATGGGCTATGGGAATACCCTACTCGTCCAGAGGCATCACGCTGGATCACCTTTGACCTACTCCGTTCCCTCTCCAAGCTAGACGAGAAGGGTGATTGGTTAAGTCTTGAACCACGAACTCCTTTCAAACCATATCCCAAGCGGAAAAGGCGGTACTAGAGGTTCTGAGGCTACACTCTGTTTTAAGTAGTATACTCCAACCCTACTAGATGTCCGAGTCAGTAGTTTTGGTGGTATGCAACAGGTGTATTTACACCCACAAGCGCCTATAAAACAAACCTCAGCCCATAGTAACGCTTGGAGGTAAGGGTATCTTGATTTACCGCCGGATACTAGCAGCTTGCTGGGCTTTTTTACTAGTTTTCAACTACGTGGGAATAACAAATAGTAGTCTCCCTAGATTCAATTCAACAAATCTCTTGGATACAAAGTATTTTCACTCACAGGTTCCCACGCCAACAAAACAGGCTGCTTTCCCAACCCCTACCAATCTCGCTGAAATCACGAATTGGTTTGGCTTGTCTGATGATGCGGTAAATCAGCTCCTAGCGAATGGGATGGTTGTCCTTGGTGACATAGAGTATGAAAAGGTGGGGACCGCATATCACGATCTCGCCTGGTATACCTCGCTTCCGGTGTTCGTTACAACTGATGCGTGGCTCCACCTTTTTCATCTCGTTCACGAAGACATTCTCAAACAAATTGAACTTACTAATCTCACCTATAACGTCGAGGAGCTCGTACAACGCCTCCAAGAATTCAGTATTTCCACCTACGAGGGCTTGTCACCCAGCCTTACCAATCTAACAGAAGCAGCCCTAGAAAATGTGGTCTATTTCTCAGTAGCCTGCCGCTTAATGAATGAAACTTGGTCAGTACCCACCTATGCTGAATCCGATGTTCAGGAATACCTTGACAAGATTCATGCCCACAGTGTTGTTGAGTTTTTTCCTGGTGAGGATTATACTCAGTACAAACCACGGGGACACTACGCGGGTAATCCCAGACTGGAGGATTATTTCCGCTGCATGAAATGGCTAGGACGTGGCATCTTTCTACTTGTAGAAGAACCCTTCGAACTGCATCCTGCGCTAACGCTCCGTCACATACGTCAAGCGGTCCTCCTCTCTGAAGCGCTTCGAGACAGTACAACGTTTGCCTTGTGGGAACTCCTCTACAACATTACGGGCGAATTTGCAGGATACGCTGATAGTGTCACACCACCCCAAATACAGCAGGCAGTGGATGTCGTCTTTGGAGCAGGATTCACAATAGAACTGCTTGAGCCTCTAGCTGCTGTTACATTGTTACAAGAGGAGTTTGCGAAACCTGAATACCCAATTCCTCAAATACTCCCTGTCGATTTTGGTGATCTATATTACTGGCCTAAATATTCTCAGGTAATGGGTGAACGTTGGATTCCTGATAGTGAGGCCTACCAACAAACCGTACTCCCCTACACGAATCGGTTTTTACCGACAGCGATGGAGTCGATGTTCACTATGGCGGGGTCGGAAAGAGCCTTTGATATTGTTACTGCAGAATATCCAGGAATAAGGGATATACTGCTTCGTCTCCGTCAAGAGGTTCTTGAAAACTACACTCAGGAGGACTGGACCTCCTGTATCTACATGAGCTGGTTGGGCATCCTTTCAAGTATTGTCGGGCCTTTTAATTCCTCTTATCCTGAATTCATGAATACAGTAGCTTGGCTCGATGAGAAACTAAATACCGCACTTGCCTCATACACACAGCTGCGCCACGACTACATTCTCTATGCCAAAGGTGGCTCAACTGCAACTGGTGGACCCTCAGGCTCGGCCTTGGTAGAACCTATTCCGGAGTTCTATAATCAGCTCCATGAGCTGTTCTCTCAACTGCAGACTCTCCTCGCTGATTTGGGAATGTTAACCGCGCAGATGAATACTCGACTTACCTATCTGTTGTCTGAGCTAGTAGCCTATGAGGTTATGGCTCAGAAAATCCTGGATGGTATACCCCTCACCTCAGAGGAGATAGAAAGTGTGCTGGAATTTGGAGACGGTCCGGGTGCATACGCAGACAAGGAACCAATGCTGGTTGCAGACATCTGGACCGACTACAATTATGGTGTAGCACTAGAGGAGGGGGTCGGCAAGTTCAACCCAATTCTTGTTATTCATCAGGCCCCTGGTGAAGATGCCTTGGTTTATGTGGGCTTTGTGTTCAGCTATTATGAATTCGCCCAGCCTATCTCTAATCGCCTGACAGATGAGGAATGGAAGAGTCTCCTCCTCTCCGACCCCCCCGACCGCCCCTTGTGGACGAGCAGCTTCCTCTACCAGGGGGGGCAAGATATCCTACAGCTCTACGAACGTTCTTCGCGGTTTGATTTCCCAGAACCAATAGAGGATGACCGGATCATCGGTCTCTGCTTTGACGCTGCTGATATGCTCTATTTCTCAACTTGGAATTATTCATTTCCCGAATCCCAATATGGGATTCACAGCTTCAACCTGACCAGTTCTCAGTTTGAAACCCTCTCCATGGAAAAGGCTGAAGACCTATGCTACTGGGATAACTCCCTCTACGGGTATAATTCTAGTAGGATTTTGCGGTTCAATATGGCTGGTGCATTAATTGACTCTTGGAATGTTCCCTCTTTAAGCTGCCTTGCAATTGATCCCGCAACCGCTACTCTCTATACTGCCTCGAATTATGTGGGGGACCCGCTCTTCTACCAATACACCTTAGACGGGCAGCTCCTACGCTCTTGGGGGAAGCTTGGAAGTGGTCCAGACCAGTTCGGATACATTGGAGGCATGTACGTTGCCAAC
>JABXGV010000024.1 GCA_016550485.1 archaeon | reverse complement strand
GAAAACAGGTTTGGCTGGTTAGGCATGGGGCGATGCCTTGAGGAGCTGGGACGACGAGAAGAAGCCATCACCAGCTACCGCCGAGTACTCAGGATTGACCCAGAAAACCAATTCGCCCGAGAACGGATAAAACAACTGGGAATTATGATCCAGTAATAGCGTTCAGCCTTTCTAAGCAACGCCTTGATGGCTAATTGTCTATTCCTCTATCTGCGCTAGTGATTTTGCGTATTGTTGTTTTTCTTCGATGTTAGCTAAACGCTTTATCATGATTCGCTGAGCTTGAGGCGAACCTGCACCATGCATAGATTCCGTAAGATAACCTACTGCAGCCCGTCCTAGGGTGAGGTTCTCAATCAGGCGCATCATCTTGATGCGGTTGAGGGGGTTGACTCCCTCGGCTCCTACCAAGTACTTCTCTAGAATACGACGAGTGTCAGGGTTCTTCAATTCTTTCGCGCTGGGCATGGTCACGAAGAGGCCCCCTGCGATATCTTGGAGGAGGCGAGCAATCTCGTAGGGGAAGCGGGTCACGTTCTGCTTACACACGTTCGCCAGCAACAGATCGATGAGGTAGTTCCCAGCGAGGGTCTGGGTGCCTTGAGCGGAACAGGCGATGCCGCAGGCGTAGAGGGTTTCGTTGAGGTGCACCATCTCGGCGATTTTTTCTCGGATATGTGAAGCTGTGCCCACACCGTTGTATTCTGCGATGGTAGCAGCGGCTCCAATCAGCACATCACCTACACCCACCTTACATCCACCGTAGCTCTGGCGGTGATATCCCGCAAAGGTGGAGACGAGACGACCACAGAAGTCCGATTCGCCGTCCATGAAGATACGCTCATGCGGCACAAAGACGTCATCGAAGACCACCAAACATTCTTGTCCGCCATAGCGAGGGTTCCCACAGTCGATGTCGCCTTCTCGGGTGTGGTCTAGGCGGCGCAGGTCGCTGGATTGCCTACCATAGAAGTAGGTGATGCCCTCCGCATCCACGGGGACCGCGCAGCAGATGGTGTATTCCTTCTCCTCATTGCGCATCGCCAGGGTAGGCATGATCAGGTGTTCATGGGAGTTGATTGCCCCGGTCTGGTGGGCTTTCGCACCCCGGATCACCACTCCGTCCTTTTGCCGCTTCACGATTCGCACAAATACGTCCGGATCGGCTTGCTGGGAGGGACGCTTCCCCCGATCTCCCTTGGGATCGGTCATCGCCCCATCAATCACCCAATCCCCTTCCTCCACTAGTTTCATGTAGTCAGTGAAGCGTTGGTGGTAGTCGCTCTTGTGTTTCTGGTCAATCTCGTAGGTGGTGAGGAAGACCGCGTTCAGCGCATCCATGCCCACGCAGCGTTGGAAGCAGGTCCCGCACCTCTGCCCAAGCAGGCGCAGCATCTTGACCTTGGCTTGGAGGTCCTCGGTGCTTTGATGGAGGTGGCAAAACCGGTTAATGGTGTTCCCGGTCAGCACAGAAGTGGCGGTCATCAGCGGCTGGTGTTGTGGGTCCTCTGCGAGCTCGTAGGTGAGTGCAACAGAGTTCACAGACGCCTGTATGATGGGGTGGTCGAAGGGGTTCTTGAGGAGTTCCCCGAGGAAATGAACTTTGAGGGGTTTACGTCGTTTTAGGCTTTCTCTATACTCGCTTCCAGACATCAAGACCATAGCTTATCGCCTCCTAATAGCTAGCCTGTCAAGTACAGATGTGGAGGTGTATCTAATTCTAGCTCTGGGGGAATAAAATAGTATGTGCCTTTCAAGAAAGGCTGTAGAGGTACTAGCCTGTAGGGAAAGAGAATAAAGGTGTGAAACATCAACAGGAAAGGTTGTAGCTTACTGGAGTGAATGACCATCACTACAAGACGCTTAACCCTGATCACCTTACCCGTTGGCATTTTCCTGCTCTGCCTCGCCATCGCATCCATAGCGCTTCTGCTGCCCGGGGCATTCGCTAGCTATGCGCCCTTCGATATGGCGATTGCCTGGTTCACCGTGGTCATCGGCGCTGCCCTGACCATCAGTATCCTCCTTTTACTCATTGGGATTATCAATTATTACTGGCCGGACCACACGGCTCTCCGTCTTTTGGAACAAGTCAGTAGCCGATACCACCTTAGCACCATAGGGGGGATAATCAGCGGCTTCTTCGGAATGCTCAGTGGAGGCATCGGCACAGGTATAATCACCTTCATCGCCATCTCTCATCCCAACGCTTTGTGGGTGGGCTGGGTTGTTGGTGGCTTCTTCGGAGGTCTACTCGGTGGAATACTGGGCGGCTATAGTTACAGCCTAGGAGACGAATCTGACCGCATAAACTGGGCCTTCTGGCTAGGAGGGCTCTTCGGTATAGCCGGAGGAGTAGCTGGGCTAATCTGGGGAGCCATTAACGAGTACAACTTTACACTGACCACTTGGGTTGGACTCGTCGGTTTCTTCCTTTTCCTTGCCATCCTGAAGTTCACTGACTTGCTAGGACTCTGGAAACGCGTGGAATTCCTCCGGGAACTCTCGGTTCCCCTAGCAGGGAACATTCAAAGTATTCCCCACCTCCTGCATGGGCTGATTGGAGGTCTTGCGGGAGCTGTCGTCGCTGGCTTCCTAGGTAACATTGGTGGCCACTTCTCTGGCGGCTCCTCGGTAGCCATGGTCGGAGGGATTGTCCTTCTTGTTTGTATTGTGATGGGATATCTGCTAAACCGGGAATACGGGACCAGGATGAGGCTCCGAGTTCATCATGAGGGGGCGCTGCCTGATACGCTCCAGCAGGTAGCAGACGAAAGGACAATAGAGGAACGAAGACTCCAGAGAGAACAGCAACATCGAGAATACCTACAATTCGCCAGAGATAGGGACCAGCGCTTAAAGGAGCTAGACATGAAAATTAAGAAGGCGCTGGAAGCAGCCTACACTGCCTACAATGCAGGACATTGGCGAAGGGTCGTGGTGGAGGCTTGGGACGCCACCGAAGCGCTCCTAGACAAGCTCTATTACATCAACTTCAACATACCCCGTCCCACTGGTGCCTCCACTCAAATCGTCATCGACCTTCTCTCACCTTACCTCCCTCTAGGCCGAGAGACAGCAGTAGCTCTTCAGGAAATACGTCGACTCCGCAACAAGATACAGCCTCTCTCTTCTGCACCGAGACAAGAGGACGCCGAACGAATACTGGTTTCCGCTCAGCAGCTAGCTTACTGGTTTAACATCCCCCTCGAACACTACATCCCTGGAGCTAAACCCGTAATTCCTAAGGGCGAGAAACCAGACGACTTGGAGAGGTGTGGGGTCTGCAACCTCCGAATCCGAACCGCCCAACGACGCCTCGACACCCCCTGCTGCCAAGTCACCTGCCATTACGCCTGCCTCAGTGAATGGGTCAAAGTCAAACTGAAGTGCCCCCGCTGCCGGAAACCCCTCCGCTTTGACCGTGGGGAAATTAAGACATGGGGATAACACAGGTCCTCCCACTATTCTTGAGGCTCAACCCTGCTTGGAAACGGGCATTTCACTTGAGCTGACCTCATAACCCTTAGTCTGAGACTTATGCAATAGAAGGAATGAGTACACCATTACGTACGAGTCGAATTAGGGACACTATTGTTTGGGCTAACGAATCCAAATCGGTGGTATCAACTCGTTCGGAATTTAGATGTGTAGCAACTGCATCGGTAATTGTAGTTGGTGAATCTTTGAAGGAATTAAATACCCTCTCTGTAATATCCTGAACAATCAATGAGTAACCACTTACTCGGTCAAAGATAAGACATTCTTCATCAGAAAGGAGAACGGCTTCAGAAGATTCTGAAGCTTTGAAACAATCTCTCATGATG
>JABXGV010000288.1 GCA_016550485.1 archaeon | reverse complement strand
TGTAAAGCTCTTCAAGTGATGTTTCTATTTCTATTGATTCTTCAAGTGTTTTCATATGACATCAAACAGTGCGTTCCCTTTTTTCGTTTGCGTGCGTTCACGTATATTTAATCGAGCCTGATAAACGTGTTACGTCTGCGCGCAGACAGAGGGCTTGGGTCTATGGGTTAAAATTTATTTTTATCCTCATACACACTCCTGAGCTGAAATTCTTTAATGTTATGCGCGCATCATTTGATATGTTGTCAATAGCTATGGATGCGAGTGAAAGAGTTGTTACGGTGACCAAAGAGGGGGTTATGGATTTTATTCAAAAGCATCAGGTCGCCCTTGTTTATTTCTGGCACCCCAAATGCGATGGATGTGTGGCGTTACATCCTATTCTCGAGAAGATGGCAGAAGAATACACGGGTAGATGCACGTTTGGGATGACAAATATAGACTTGGACGGGGAAATTGACCCCGAGTTTCGTGAAAAATTTTGGATCAGTGCGGTACCAACAGTAGCGATTACATGGAAGGGTCAACTAATCGCCCACTTTCAGATGACAGAATCCTTGATACCTTCAGTAATTAGGCAGGTATTAAATCACCGTTTTAACACTGTTAATAAAAAATGACGCATACGCGCGCTTGGGGCGACCAGCAGAGGTCTAGGAACCAGCGCGCACGAGGGGTATAAAATTTGGAAAAAATTACCTCTCGGACCCCTATCTCCTATTAAACTGAATCTTATTGATCGATACCATTCATGTTAATTTCTCTAATTGCCATGCACCTAATACAAATCCTGAATATCAACAAAGACTTCCCATAGCATCATACCTAGATAAACTTGTGAGTCACGAAGTGCCGAAGCAATTCGGGGAGATTTTATTTCCTTCGAAAACAACGGTGAGAGGAGTGGAGGGCATTATAGATGTTCTGGCTGAGGTTATGTCGAGGCGGCGCGTGCTTCATGTTATTTCACTTTCAATTAACTGAGATACCTCGAGCGTGTGAAAAAAAATGGGATTAGTCTGGTTAGCCAGTACCCAGAGTTCTTAATTTAAAAGCTTAGTGACGTCCAGCGTTACTTTACGGCATTCTATGGCATGAGTCCCTGGCTCGGCAAAGGCCACATGCATGAGCATTTTATCTGGCTCAAATATTACCGCTTGCTGAATTAGCAGATCCTCACTCGATGGAACCTTTCCCAAGATCTCCCAAGCTTCTTCAACGGTCAAGGGCGGCTTATCCCCCGAGATTATATCATCCAGATAAGTCTTGATTAGAGAATAACGAGTGGAGGCATCAGGCTCCAGGCGTTCGTAGTATTGATTCGTCTGGATCATGTAAGGGTATCCTGTCTCGGGCTGGCGTACGGTTAATCCATGCCCTGTGGTCAGATCGCCGACCACTTCGAACACGGCTGAACATGCTCCTTGCCCTTTGGGCCAGGACATCAGAATCGCCTCTCCGCCGTTGGTAAATAGATCCTGTAATACGGCTGAGAAGTCCTCGACCACGGATGCAGCTCTCGCCGATTCCAGGAGTCTGCGCTGGAGGAGGGGTTCCGGACAGAACCCTTCAGTTGCGGAGGTTTCCCTGATTAGGTTTACCTCCTGAGTGGCGAAAGTCACCCCTTCGCTATTCATCGCAGTCGCGCAGTTGAGTGAGCCCGGCAGGGCAACGCTGATCTAGGAAAGCGATCCGCTTTCAGCAGGGAACTTGCGTATGATGAAAATGTATCTTCCTGTGTTTATCTCGTCATCGGGATGGTCATAGTTGCGTCCTGTTAGCGTGGTTCCTCTTGCAGTTACCGTATCCCAGGCGCTGAAAGAGGTACAGTGTTGGTTTAGGAGGTGAGCGGGATTATCTACGCAGGTCCAGGCGATCACATCGTTCAGGGTGAGGTTGCGGTCAACTGCGGCTACGTACACGGCACCTCCGGCACGAGCTTCCATACCAGCCAAAAACCCTCTCATTTCATGTAGATATTCTTCGGGAACCGTGTACCTGTCAAGATAAGGAAGAACAACGCCTTCGATAAATTCAACAGTGCCTTCTTGACTTTGAAGTTGTTTTTCTAGGTACTCCATGATCTCGGGTGCATAAAGGTAGCCGTGCGCATATCCCTGCTCGTAGTTGTTAACCCAAAGGGTCAACAAGGGGATGCCCTCTACATCGGTCAGGGTGCCTTTAACATTTTCCGTGATGGGCAACCATTTTCCTTCTTCGAGTTCCGTAGGCAATGATTGTTCGTTTCCAGCTGTACTGGAAATAACTAGAACAATAGTTAGGCAAAAGAATGAGGTTAAGATCAAATTCCACTGATTCTTCATTAAAGATTCTCCTTTTTTACTTGCGCCTTTAATTAAAGTTTATCATAAGTACGTTTTACAAGACGACCAGCGTGTACATAGTATCTGTGATACCAACATAGTATCAGTGATGCGAACATAGTATCAAGAGCATTAACCTCAGCCAGATCATTCTAGGGCCGAACTCAAGGCGCGTGAAAGCAAGCTAACATGCACGATGGAGTCAAGAACCTCATATTTTATGGTGGATTCCCAATTGTCTCAGCTGAGCTAGGTTCCTTGATATATAGCAAAGTCAACAGGAATGTGGGTATCGTCGACGCCCAGAAAAGGGTGATTGGTAGCGTATGGGACATATAATCGTAGATTAAGCCACCAGCTATTTGACCCACGGATACTCCGATCAGCGTGAAGAAGGACTTTGACCCAGAGATCTTCCCCCTGTGTTCAGCGGGCGTCTAGTCTGCGTAGA
>JABXGV010000287.1 GCA_016550485.1 archaeon | reverse complement strand
AGTGGATCCCAACGCCGGAAATTGTAAAACGAGCATTGCAGGAGCTTAAATGCGAAATCATATTTTTCGATGACGGTCCCGATGCAATGCAGAGTTTCTATATTTGCGGGCGATTGCGAGGTGGAGGTGACTGTCGACCATGCTGAACGGATCTCTTGCCGCTGTCAAAGCTGCTTTTCTCCGGGTGTTGTTCTGGCTGATATCACCCCAAATGGCCTATTTCGTGGGCGAACCATTCTTCTGGCTTCTTGGGCTGCGCCGAAACGCAAAAAAGGTTGACTTTTTCAAGGCAAAACGGGTCCTTGTAGTCCGGGTGGATGAAATTGGTGACGTAGTGCTGAGCACGCCGTTCCTCCGGGAGCTACGTCGCAATCTACCAGATGCCTGGATTACGCTTGTAGTAAAACCCTCCGCCCATAACTTAGTTGAGCTTTGTCCCTATGTGAACGAGGTATTGACTTACGAATGGAAAACTCTATTGACAGATGAGCAGAAGCTGAAAGACTGGGTCATGCTGATGCTACGACACATGCGTGCACTTGAGTTGGCTTTATTTCATTTTTGGCACCGTCGATTTGATTTGGCTATTCTCCCACGGTGGGACACGGACCATTACAATGCCACCTTTCTCGCCTACTTCAGTGGCGCGCATTGGCGGGTGGGTTACTCGGAAAAGGTCAATGATCACAAGCGTCGATTCAATAGTGGCTATGAACGCCTTCTCACCCATGTGCTGAGTAACAACAGGCTGAAGCACGAAGTTGAACGCAATCTGGATATTCTTCGTTTCTTAGGCGGAATGGTTAAGGAGGAGTGGCTGGAATTGTGGATAAGCCCAGAGGACGAAACGTTTGAGGAACAAGTTCTGAGCCCGCATGGAGGCCGTCTCGAAGATTTGTTAGTAGCCATCGGATTTGGGGCACGCGAGCCGAAGCGAATGTGGCCAATCACCAACTTCGTCGAGCTCGGGATCTGGCTGAAGAGGGAATATGACTCCCGTATTTTGGTTGTTGGGGAAAAACGAGAACAACCGCTAGGCCAAGAATTAAAGAGGCAAATCGGTGACGCAGTGATAAACATTGCGGGTAGGGCGACTCTGCGTCAAACAGTTGCGCTGCTAAGGCGTTGCCAACTCTGCGTAAGTAATGACGCTGCGCCGATGCACATGGCGGCAGTTGCAGGTGTAACCGTGATCGAGATTTCCTGTCACCCAAAGAATGGCTCGATGTTGCATGTGAACTCACCTAAGCGTTTTGGCCCTCGGGGGGTACCGCATATCGTTCTTCAACCAGAAACCGCACTGCCTCCGTGTTCGGATGGGTGTAACTACGGTCGAGCTCATTGTATCCTCGGTGTTACGGTTGAGGAGGTGAAGCGGGCCTTCGTTGCCCTACTATCAGATCAAGATGGACGTGTAGTCACTGGGCGAGTTAGGCAACATGCGAGCTGATCCCCCCACAGAGAAGAAGTGAACCCTAATTGGCTGCTATAAGGAACTATATTATGCACCCTTTGTTCGGTGCAGCACGGATCATCCAGCGTGCCGAACGGCGCGCCCCCGAGTTAGTGCGAGTGGAGAGTTAAAAACATGGGCGTGAGGCAGATTGCTAAAAGACTTCTACCATCCATAGTTGTTGACACCGCTCGGTGGACGAAAAAGGAAGGTCGTCCTAAAGCGGACTTCCAGCGGAATATGGGAAGCGGTATAGTCCCTTGGTCGCCGGGTTACGAACTCCACAGGAGTAACTTCGTTACCCAAGTGTTGGCAGATGAATCTTTGCTGAAGCGCTTTCGCTGCGGTGACCCCTTACCGCCAGATTATGGTATCGGTGTTGACGAACGATGTATTGAATACCCTTGGCTGCTGACACACCTAGAAAATAGGATGGAAGTTTTGCTGGATGCAGGTTCTACCCTAAACCACGACTTCATCCTTGAAGACCCAGTGCTTCAGGGTAAGGTGATTCACATCTTGACGTTGGCGCCAGAGCCTAACTGCTTTTGGCAAAAAGGCATTTCCTACTTGTTTTGCGACCTGCGGGACATCTTCGTTCGCGATGCCTGCTACGACAGCATAGCGTGTCTCTCCATATTGGAGCATGTTGGTTGTGACAACAAGCTCTTCACGCGGAGTGAAGTCGACAATGAACATCGCCCAGACGACTTCGTCCTTGCCATTCAGGAATTGGCCCGTGTATTGAAGCCAGGCGGCAGATTGTTTCTGACTGTCCCTTTCGGCACCTACCAACACTTTGGTTTTCAACAAGTATTCGACAAGGAATTACTGTCTCGTGCAATAGCAGCCTTTGGGGAGGTGGCGCAGGTGGTCGAAACCTTCTATCGCTACACGGCTGGGGGATGGAACGTAGCTGACGTGGCGGATTGCACCGAGGCAGAGTATGTGGAGTGGATTGCGAGGGCGTGGCAATTCAATAAGTGGCCCAATCCTCTCCCGGTCGAACCGGACATGGCAGCCGCAGCCCGTGCGGTCGCCTGTGTGGAATTAGTCAAAAAGAGGGCGGCATAAGGACGGGTACATGAGTGAGAAGATGAGTTTTCCGCTCTGGTGAAATCTCCCGTCGTACCATCGAGTGATACGCAGGAAAGGTCCATCTTTTCCTTTGCCAAAGAACCAATATCGGCGATGAAACATGCGTTGTCCAATTCTATCTGAACTCCCGCCCCCGCCACCTGGTCGCACTGGGTGGCCGTGGACAAGGGAGAGTCCTCAACTCCGTGATGCGAGGTCGGAGGGCCAGGGTTTGCCTCGGATCAGCGTTATTACACCATCATACAATCAAGCTTCCTTTATAGAGTCCACAATCCGGTCAGTTTTGCTGCAGGGCTATCCAGATCTCGAGTACATCATTGTCGACGGCGGGAGCACCGATGGTAGCGTGGACATAATAGGTAAGTATGAAGGCCATCTGGCGTATTGGGTTAGTGAACCCGATCGAGGCCAGACCCATGCCATCAACAAGGGCTTCGCCCGTGCCAGCGGTGACATCATCGCTTGGCTTAATTCGGATGATATCTATGAGCCCAATGTCTTTCGGCTTGTTGCCGAGACTCTCGACCCCGTAGGTGGACCATATGTTGTCTTCGGAGATTGCCTGTTTGTAGACGAGCAGGGAAGGAGCATGCGCTTCTTTCGGGGGATTGATCGCCCGCTCTATCGGAAGTTGTGCTATTGGCTCGGATGGGATATTCCACAGCCGACCGTTTTTGTGGCCCGACGCGTCATAGAAAAAATAGGACCGTTAGATGAGTCGTTGCATTTGGCTATGGACTACGAGTGGTTTCTCCGCGTGGCCCAACGTTATGATTTTGCGCACCTGGGCCGTATTCTAGCCCGTTACCGTGTGCATGGGGAGGCTAAAAGCGGAAACTGGAAGGAGAAGAGAGAGCTATTCTATAAGGAAATACACCCAATCGCCCAAAGATACTGGATGAATTTGCCCCTTGGTCAGTATCTTCGAGTGCGCGCGAGTTACTTTTTCTCTCGCAGGAAAGCCTGACCCGTCTCGCCATCTTTCAGCCAAATCTCAAGAGTTATCGGCAACCCCTTTCTCCCGCTTGCCTTGACGATAAGTGCTTCTGACAGCCCCTTTTTGGAACGTGGCCGATTTCTGAAAGACAATCCAAAACCATTTTCCCAGAGTCTCGCTGAGATCGGAGGTCCAAGCGAAGTAGCCTAACACGGAGCCGTCTTAGCGGCTGGCCAAGAAACAAGGTTCATGTTTTAAATGCGGATTAGCAGGGTGACGCAGTTGACCGAAGGTGAGTGAAAACAATGGCTAGAGCGATATTTGTTACACAATTTTCCCCCTCAGACGTCGGCCATGGTGGGGATCACCGCGCCTACCAGATCTTCCACGACTTGGGACTAGCCGTGGGGGATGACAGCGTGAAACTGGTTAGCTTTCCCCAGTGGATGCGAGAGCATCCTCCATCTCGCCCGAATCTAACCGTATTGGCTTTCATTGCTCGTGAGGCGAGGCGTCGAATGGCCTACTATAGAGAGAATCCGGCCAGAATATTTGCCAATACCGTTTATACACCGAAGCATTTTTCGATTTCCGAATTCGTGGATTACTATCGGAATATTATTAAAAACCTTAAGAAACCCACAGTATGTATCACTCAGCATACGGGTTTCGCAGAATTATTCGATCTCAACTCACAATATGGCATTCCTACCATCAGTTGCATTGACAATCTTGAGGCTTTTGATACAGGTCCTTTCGCAAACCGGAACCTTCGCCATATGCTCCCAAGAGTCGTCGACTTTGCAAATGAATTTAATGTCCTCGCTCAATGTGATGAAAGGCTTTTCATCTCGAAAGTGGAAGCTGGTCTGATAGGGGGGCTTGGTTTATCAGTT
>JABXGV010000286.1 GCA_016550485.1 archaeon | reverse complement strand
TCTCACACTCTCTTGAATAAAAGCCCTATGCCACGTTGTTATTCATTCCTACCTTTTCCTACTATAAAAAGTGGTGAAATGCTTAAGAAGAAGGTGGGGGCATTGCTGTGCTAGGTGTTTATTAATGACCGACTATAAGGTCCGAGACATTGGGCTGGCCAAGCAGGGCCAGCTGAAGATTGATTGGGCGGAGTCAAGAATGCCGGTTCTGATGCAGCTCCGCCGGAAGTACGCAAAAAGCAAGCCACTGAAGGGCTACCGGATTGCAGGCTGTCTGCACGTCACTAAGGAGACTGCGGTGCTTGTCAAGACCTTTGTGGCAGCAGGCGCGGAGGTTGCGTGGAGTGGCTGCAATCCGCTCTCAACACAAGATGATGTCGCGGCAGCACTAGCTGCTGACGGAATACCGGTCTATGCTTGGCATGGCCTCAGCAGTAAGGAGTATTATTGGTGCATCGAGCAAACGCTCCGCTTCAAGCCCCAGTTAACCCTTGATGATGGTGCGGATTTGATCTTTACCGTGCACAGCAAGCATCCCAAGCTGGCAAAAGAGGTGATAGGGGCAGCAGAGGAAACCACCACTGGAGTTCACAGGCTGCGCGCCATGGCAGCTGACGGCAAACTCCTCTATCCCATACTAGCTGTAAACGATCAAGCCACAAAATGGGAGATGGACAATGTTCATGGTACGGGGCAATCCGCGCTGGACGGTGTCCTCCGGGCAACCAACATCCTGTTTGCGGGTAGTACTGTTGTAGTAGCTGGTTTTGGTCATTGTGGCAAAGGCGTGGCGCATCGCGCTAGGGGACTTGGGGCAGATGTCATCGTAACAGAGGTTGATCCCGTCGCTGCCCTCAAGGCGCGGATGGAGGGCTTCCGTGTCATGCCCATGATGGAGGCACTCCCTGAAGGAGATATCTATATTACCGCGACTGGTTGTAATAACGTTCTTACCTCAAAGCACTTCTCCAAGATGAAAGACGGCGCTGTCCTTGCCAATGCGGGTCACTTCAACGTCGAGGTGGATATCCCAGGACTGGAAAAACTGGCGAAAAGTAGCCGCGTAATTCGACCGAACAACCGGGAATTCATCTTGCGTGGAGGCAAACGCATTTACCTGCTAGGTGAGGGGCGGCTGGTGAACCTTGTAGCCGCTGAAGGCCACCCCTCCTCGGTAATGGATATGTCCTTTGCCAACCAGCTCCTCGGTATGATTTACTTGAAAGAACATGGTCACGAACTATCCAACGATGTCCACCTATTGCCCCAGGAGATAGACCAGCAAGTGGCTAGTCTGAAATTAGCGTCCATGGGTATTGTCATTGACAAGCTCACGCATGACCAGATACGCTACATCAGTGACTACGCCGAAGGCACATAAATACAAGGTCGCCATATACGGTTAGTGTAGGTGACTGAGGTGACCGATGTTAAGCCATTCCTACTTGGCAAGATGACCTGGCAGGAAGCCAAAGCTTTACTGAAAAAAACGGACATCGCCATTATCCCTGTAGGCTCTACAGAGCAGCATGGTCCAGCCCTGCCTTTGGATAATGACGCCTTCCAAGCTAGCAAGTTCGCCCACGCCGTAGCCGAAAAGCTCTGGCCTAAAGTTAAGACGATTGTAACTCCCCTGGTTCCATATGGGGTCTCTCCTCACCATATGCCTTTCTCGGGTACAATCACGGTGGAGCCGGAGACACTCATTAACCTAGTTGTGGACATTGGAAAGAGCCTGGCGCAACATGGTGTGAAGAAAATTATCGTGATGAACTCGCATGGCGGCAATACGCCCTCCCTCTCGATTGCCCTTCGTAAGGTTCACGATATGGGGCTTTGGTGCGTGCAATTGGCGTGGTGGCAAATTGTGTCAGATCTCGTTAAGGAGACCTTCAAGCCGCCCCACTTTCATGCAGACGACATGGAGACCTCAGTAGCTTGGGCGTTAGGGCAACGGGTCCTCAAGGACAAGCGTGTGGATGAACCTGGGAGAGAGCCTATCCCCGGATTCACTCGTGCAACAATGTTTGCTAAGGCCCCGAATATTCTGCCTGCTTTTGATATGACGGACTTTACGGATTCAGGTACCATTGGTTGTGCGAGGAACGCGGATCCCGAACGTGGCAAACGTGTTGTCTCAGCTGCTATCGAGCGGATGGCTGCATTCATCGAAAAGGTAGCCAAGTTGAAGGTTAAGTGACCAAGAACGCGATGGTTTAGAGGCGTGTGATTAGCTTATCTCGGTTGAAGAGGTTTAGAGCTAGTCGGAAGAGACCAATAACTGCGACGAGAAGGATTAGCGTGACGAAGCCGAAGATTATCCAGTCGATACCTGTGCCTTCCAGCATTAATGAGAAGGCAACAAGCATTGCGGGCATTATTATGGAGCCCCCCCATTGGTAGGCTTCGTATACTTTACCGACCCGACTTGATATGATCACCATGATTCCTACTGCGAGGGCGGAGAAGAGAATTGGCATTACTAACGTTTGGATTGTAGCTAGGAGTGAGGGCCAAATCCAAATCAAGGAAGGCGCCCAAAAGTACATCATTCCGTTCACGAGAGCAACAGACAATCCAAAGCTCGCATACGCTACAATAATACCTGGTATCATAGCGGTTAGCATTTTACCAAATAGCAATTCAGCATCTGTTAGAGGGGTTGCTAGTAAAGGAATAATGGTTCTGCGTTCTTTCTCTCCAATAATCGAGTCCGCGGCAATCATAACGGGAAGCATAACCGGTATTGCCGTGATGAATATGCCCATCATGGCTGGCATGAATAGACTGTAAAACATTTGGAATTCTTCGAGCTCAGGCCCAATAGCAAAGAGGGATATCGATCCAAGCCAAGCGAAAATGATGGAGAAGCCCACTGACATTGCGATGATAAAAACGGGGATTCCCTTTACTTGTTTGTTTTTGAAGACCATCCGAATCTCTGTTTTCGCCATCATCCATGACTTTCTCAACATTAGCTGTCACCCCCAATTACCTTCAGATAGACATCCTCCAGGCTGGGTATACGCTCTCGAAGTTCGACTACAGCGAGGCCAGCCTCGACGAGAGCCCGCACAATTTCAGGATTTTTCTGCTCTGCCTTCTCGACCACATATACAACCCGTTTATTTTCAATCTGAACCGATAGGACTAGCCCGGTGGATTTGATGATCGATTGGGCCTTTGTAAGGCCTGTTGCAGCGAGTTGCAGTTCGAAGGTGCGCTGGGTCCAGAACTTACGTCTGAGTTCAGCGGGGCGCCCCACTTCCACAAGGCGTCCATGGGAGATGAAGCCAACTCGGTCACAGAGATGCTCAGCCTCTGAGAGTAGATGTGTGCACATGAAGTACGTCTGCTTACTGCCTTCTGCCATTTGTTGAATGAAAGCCCTCACCTTTCTCGACATTATGGGGTCGAGGTTTGAGGTCGGCTCATCCAAGAAAACGACTGGAGGATCATGGACGAGCGCACGGGCTAAGGACAGCTTCTGTTTCAATCCTGTAGAGAAGGTGCCTGGGGAGTTATCGCGACGATCAGCCAGTTCAAGGAATTCAAGCAATTCCTCAATCCGGTTTTCGAGCTTCTCCTTTGGAACATCATAAAGGCGTCCGAAGTATTCAAGGTTCTCTGCGGCAGTTAGCCGATCGTAATGGGTATCTGCTCCATCCTCGGGGAGAAGGCCAATAACGGCCCGTACCTCCTCTGGCTCCTCAAGGACATCATAACCATTAATTTCAACTGTACCATGGGTGGGAGCTAGGAGAGTGGAAGCAACCTTCACGGTTGTAGATTTTCCAGCGGCATTGGGTCCTAGGAACCCAAAGACTTCACCTCGATGAACTCCAAGATCAACTTCTCGAACTGCAACGATGTCACCAAAGGTTTTCGTCAGATTCTTGATTTCAATAGGAACATCCATGATAACTCACCCACTTGTATACTACATGTATCTTAAGGGCTTTTGGGAAAGTACAGGATGTATTCTTTTGCTATAGATGCAGGTCTTACATTACTGCTCTGCCGCCAGATCTCCCGATGTGTTTCTTGGGATCAATTGTAGGTTCTTGTAGGATAAGACTAGAGGATTTCAGAGCGGGAACCAGGTTCGGGAGGTTTTCGACTTCTTAGGGCGAGAGCTCCTGCAAGAATACCTAGGATAGAACCATAAGTTCCCCACAGCATCACACCTAACTCAAAGAAGGATATAATACCTGAGATGATGGAGAGGACACCTCCTGCTTTTAGATGATAGAAGTACATCACAGCGCTACTTATGAGAAGCATCAACGCAGAACCAATTCCAACGAAGAAAAGAGATACCAGCATATCAAGGAAAAATGGGTGCAAGCTCTCTGGCAAAAGTTCAACAATGGAGGTCATTACTGACTGGCTCAAGAAATTTGCACTAACCACCAGTATGCAACCTAGTAGGGCTAGAGCAGGTTCTAGTAGTGGAGGTGCAGGGTCTCCTTGAATAAGCTCGCTAATTGACAGTTCTTCGATGTCTTCTTTAGGAGGTTTGGGCATTAAACGAAATCACACTCCTCCAAACTCTATAACCTATTTGACTAATTGAATGCAGCCAGTGAAAGCTTTTATCCTTTCTCCCCTATTGGGGTTGGGTTAAACTCTTTGTGGGGATATGCTTTCAAGCGCATCGTGCGTAATTGGCCCCTGTTCATAGCCGTGATTGCTGGCGTCTTGGTCTCCTCAACGATGTTCGCCACAACCAATATTGGAAGCAATGAAATCGTACGAAAAGTTGTAGACGATGCCCTTGAAGACATTGTCATAGACTATCAAATTATTGGTTTTGAAGCCCCTCCTAGTTGTGCTGCCCTCACTAGTCTCGCCGATGATGTTGCCACCATCACGAACGTTCGACATACCGAGGTCCTTTCGCATTTATCCTTGTCGACCTTTTCTGTAGATATGTACACAGGAATTGAAAGTGATTCTTACGCCTATCATGGAATCACTCACATATCTGGCGCTACAACTCTGGGTGTGAACCAGACCTTCATGGCAATTAGTTCTACTAATACTAGTCAATACCAGCTTAACGACTTCGTTGAATTCACGTTTCAGGTGTGGGATTACCCCAATGTGTTTAATTACACAATAAGCCTTGAGATAGTAGGATTTATCGAAGCAGATAGTGCAGCCCTCCAAATTCTCACAGGCATGCCATATTGGAGTGAACTCCCTCGTCGGAACCTTTTCATTATGGATTGGGAAGCAACTATGTGTCCCATCCGGGAAACCATTATTGATGTAGCGGGTATATCGCCATTTATAGACGAAATTGATGTGTTTGTTGATCGGGATGCGGTCATTAGCGGCGTCGATATTGAAGGGTCATTGAACAAGCTAGCCACTATCAGGAGTCAGATTGCTAATAAAGTGGGCTTCACAGCGACAGTCTGGTCACCTATCGAAACAGGGCTGCAGTTCCTGTCACTTAACTCGATGATTCTCTTCATTCTGTTCATGGTTATGTCGGTCCCAATTTTCTTCGTAGCGCTCTATATGGGCATCACATTTAGTGATGTCACCTTCAATTTGCGCCGCCGGGAAGTCGGTCTCCTCCTTACGAAGGGTTTCAGTCGGAGAAGCCTGCTCCACATGTTTATCTTGGAAGCCATTATAATTGGGCTTCTAGCAGGTGCTGTAGGGATTCTTCTTGCTATCCTAATTGTTCCCTTCTTCGTTGGGACTTCTGAGGGCTGGCAGCTTATTTCACCCTACAGTATTGGATTGGACACAATCGCGTTATGTATGATCTTCTCCTGCGTTGTTACTTTCATCTCTGTATATTTTTCAGCTCGTCGCGCAACTCAGATTCCTACCGTTGAAGCCCTCCGCCAATATCGGTATGTCCCTCAAGACAAAGGTTATCGAAAACTCTTCGCTTGGAGCGCTCTTCTTCTTGGTTTCTACAAGATGATTATTTGGAGTACAGGATTCAGCGTTAGAGAGTTCGTAACCCAAATACCTGTCACCAGTTTCCTACTCTTTATGGGTTTGATGTTTTGGGTGGGTTTTGATCAAATGGTTACACCTTGGGCGATGATGCTTTTCCTTTACGGATTGGCAAAGATAGTCGTTCACGGAACCACTATCCTCTACCGAATTATTGGAAAGGTGCTGCGGTCAGGTCTTGGAGATATTGGAGAACTAGCAACACGAAGCGTTCAGCGCAACCCTGCTCGTACAAGTGCGGTAATCTTC
>JABXGV010000023.1 GCA_016550485.1 archaeon | reverse complement strand
GGAGGGCAGTAAGATCACACCAGCCCTTGCATTGGCTCCGACGACGCTAACACTATCTACAGCCAGCTTCACTGACTCCATGCCAATGCCGGTTTCGGTGATATGTTGTAAGTCACTCTGCTGTAGGCCTGCCTCCTTGAGCGCCGCCTCCGTTGCAGCCTTGGCTGCAGCTGCCAAGTCAAAGCCAGTCGGTGCAGCGCCCCGACCGACCACTTTTCCATCCTTTAGGATGACCATCTTTACGTTCTTTGCGCCAAAATCAATTCCAGCTGTAATCATCTCGTCTAGCAGCCTCCTATTTTACTCCAAGTAATTCCAAGAATGAGTCCACATTAGTTTTCGTCCGTTCCAAGTCGAATTCACGTTCGTCGCCCATATTGCCTTCGAAGGGTAGTACTGGGATTCCTGCCTCTTTGAGGGCAAGGCGATTCTCCGCGATACCTAGGCTGAGTCCTTCGCAGCCACGATTGAAGTGGAGCATCACACCATCGACCTTCCATTCTCGGACAATTCTTAGCATCATCTCGCTCTTGGCATGCGGCGAATAGAAATGCTGCCACTCGGGTCGAGCGTGGGTCCATTGAGCAAGCGTTCTGAGGGCGTCCTCCCTAGTGGTGAGTTCGATACCTTGATCTTGCGGAGTAGTACGGGGTCCCCAGGTGCCGTCGTCTTTGACCTCCCAAGCACCGATGAGGCCAAAGGAGTAGAGTGACCCAACCGAGACCACCCCGAACTTTTCGAGGTAGCGGAAGATTTCGAGGAAACCCCAAGGTGGCTGTGTATCTGTAATAACGCGCTTCTGCTCGTTGCCCACTGCAGCTATCTTTTGATCTACGCGGCTTTGCACTTCATCGAGAAGCTTGGTGTAGAATGCTACGCACTCGGGACGATGCTTTATGAGTGTGCCAAACACATAGAGTGAGTACATGGTCTTCTCATCGAGTGGCGCGGGTACTGCCTTGTTCATGGCGCAGATTTCTGCCCAGAGGGAGGTAGACTTGCACTCGTTGTAAACCGCTTTGATGAGAAGCTCGTCGTCATATTCTCGACCGGTGACTTTTTCGAGCCAGTCAATGCCGTCGAGCATCTGATTGACGACGTATTTGAGGCGATGTTCCGTGAAGTCTTCGTAGAGCCCAGTGCTGACATCGATGCAGAAGAGTGGAACGCCTCCTTCGAGGTCACTGGAAAGCTGATACCATTTCGCGTGAGAGCAGCAAATATGAGTCGTCCACAAAAAGTCGGGCTTGGGGAACTCGCCGCCAAAGACATACCGGTTCAACACCACCGATCCTAGGTAATTTCGAAGGTAGGCACAGAGATCTCTGGCATAACCCTTAGCTTCAATCGCCTCCTGACATTCGGTGGCGAAGGACTTATTGAAGGCAACGGAGGCACCGTAGGGTTCACCAGTAAGGCTGTGCACATCATCGCCAAGCCCAGCAGGGATGGCGCTGTAAGCCCAGGCACCACCAGCCCAGCGGATTCCATCCTTTTCGTGGGCTTTAGCATAATCTTCATAGTATTTGCGCCGAAGCGCTTTGCCTTCTTGCCAACAATCCAATAGTTTTGTTTTGTACTTGGTCATCGTTTTCTCACCTAGAACAGGTCAGGTAATGCGAAGGTTTCAAGGAACGCTTCGACTCGCGTTTTAAACTGGCCGATGGGCACCGTCACGTCAAATTCGAGAAAGTAGGTTGGAATGCCATTATCTTGGAACATCTTCCTGGCCGCGGGGATATCCAGTTCGTGGGGGTCGCAGAACTTCTGTTGAATCACAAGAACCCCTTCAACATTGTAATCCTTTGCCAGTTTTAGGATGTGGGCGAACCGTTTTCGTTCCGGCCAATCCTTGCTGGGGCAGGGGGGGCGATCAATGTAACGTGCAGCAATAGCGGCAAGGCGATCCTCTTGGGGCTGGACCTCATTCCAGAAAGCGCGGGTGCCAGTGCAGTGATCATCGATGACTATTGTTGCACCGAGGGATTCGCACATCTTTACGAATTCTGTGTCATCGTCCTCACTGCCTAGTATCATCAGGCGCGTGCCCGTTTCCCGGTCTACCTTCCGACTGGGTAACTCCTTGAATAATGCTTCAAGTGCCTGGTTATGCTCTGCCTTATCTACTATCTGGCTGGATACAGCCATGTACATCGCCTCCAGCCCTGTCAACCGCGGTTTGTCCTGTCTTCGGAGTTCGTACACTTGGCGCATCAGGCGGCGATTCTTGTTGCAGACTTCGATGCCCCGATCTAGATCCGCATCGGTGATTTTCCGGCCCACCCATTGCTCCACGGCTGTCTTGAACTCCTCAAGCTCACTCCGCAGATAGGGATACGCGTGGGGGGTTTGAATGCCGTGGGGGTAGTACATGTAGTAGCTAAATCCTGGGGGGATATGTTTGACCCAACTGGTGTAGGCTTGTCGGATGTGGAGACACGACTGGGCGATGGTAAGTCCGTCGAGATAATCGAACCGGCCTTTCAGCCCCTGAGCGAGACAGTCCCGGCAGAAAGGACAAAACATCGCAAAGATATGGGGTTCCGTCACGTCCTGGGGTTCATGAGCTCCTAGGATGCGCACCGGCAATACATTGGCTGCTACAAGAATTTCTTCGGGTACGTAGGTACAGAAATACCCGAGTACTTTGCCGCCGGTTCGCTCTTTCCACGCTTTTGCATAGTCGTGGCGGTTAGTATACCACTCTTTAAACTGTTCAAACATACTAGATCATCCTGTCTGAGCACTGGCTCGTGTTTATCAGCGGAGAAAGTGTGTAATCCTTCAGCTCATTAGCTAACCCGCGGGTTTAAGAAGGTTTGCGATATTGTTTTATATTCATCGTATATTATTCTATAAAGATGAAATGATGTTTGATGAACGTAAACACAGTGTTGTGGGTTAACGGAGACGAGGCTGATGACTGAATGGTACACGATGCGAATCAGGAAGTTATTATCTGCT
>JABXGV010000285.1 GCA_016550485.1 archaeon | reverse complement strand
CTTTAGGCCTGGCTTTAGGCTTGGCTTTAGGCTTGGCTTTAGGCTTGGCTTTTGGCTTGGCTTTAGGCTTGGCTTTAGGCTTGGCTTTAGGCTTGGCTTTAGGCTTGGCTTTAGGCTTGGCTTTAGGCTTGGCTTTAGCTGCCGTCTTGGTGGTTGATTTACTCTTTGGCTTCGTGCTGCTAGTTGTGGTCTTTGTAGTTCTTCGCGTTTTACGTTTTGGCGTAGTTTCTTCAGTCAAAAATACTCACCAAGCTTAGAGTACATCAAGAAAAAATCATGATATTAATAAAAGCTGCGCTCGATTGGAAATATTATATTCCTCCCCAGAATCAGTGTTTTACTATTAGGAGAAGAATAAAAAGGTCTGAATAAGCACAAGAAATGTATGCAATCACCCCTTGCGCCAGATGTTTTACAAAAGATTGAGGAAATCTTGGAGGATGTCGTAAATAAGGAGCCGTCTATAACTAGTGCTGCTGTGATGTCGCCGGAGGGATTTCCGCTCGTGGTGCTAATAGCAAAAGAAGAGGATACAAAGATTGAGTTAGCAGCATCAATCGCATCATTAGGTTCCTTGTCCGAGCAAACAGCAGAACGGCTGAAAATTGGGCACTACCAGGATTTAGTGCTTCGATGTGGAAATGGCCACTTACTAGTCCGCCGAATCGGATCAGTGGGTATGCTGGCAGTAATTACTGAACAAAATGCTCACCTTGGAGCCTGTTACATAATTCTTGATTTTCTTGAAAAGCGCCTTGAAGCCATGTTATAGCTATTCTTTGGAAGATAATATTCCAAGCCCAATGATTCTACCTGTAAATCACAAGCTGTTTGTGAATAACTGCAGAATTGCTATCATCCTAAACCTTCCTTTACAAGACAGAGGAACCGATGAATGTTTGCATGACTGCGTGCCTCACGCCTAGGAATAGTTGGCTCTCGTTGCTGCCAGAATCTTGTAGAAAGGCGAGCGAGGATACGACTTGACCCTGATCCATATTGAAGAGCCCGTTTGGGCGCATTAACAATAAACCCTGGCAACCTTAAGTCCTTGGCCAACTTGCGGAGAATTCGCTTTCTAACAACCCTCGAGTCGGTTGTAATTATCTTGTGATGAAGCGGCAGTGATTTAGAAAAGGCAACAATACCAGGTGATAGGAAGGGTGTTACAAGCTGAATACCATGATATTGGACAAGAGATTTCTGGCAAGGAAGAGTTACTTGCATTAATGTCTTGAGATCCTCTATCATTTCAGCCAAAACTGATTGACGTTCTTCTTTGAGTATTAGACGTTCGTACCGAGCGTACCCTCCGAATAATTCATCTGCACCTTGTCCTGAGACAAGAGTAGTAACTCCGAGTTTCCGAGCATGTATCGCCGAAAAGTGTAAAGGGATTGCTAGACTCACTTGCAACACATCAGTGCTTTCACTAGCAGTAATAATTGTGGGTAAGGCACGCTCAACATCATCCAGGGTGAAGTGTTGCACCTCGATCTGTAGGCCCAATGCTGCTGCTGCGCTTGTTGCAGCCTTGATATCTTTGGATGAAGTTATACCTGCAACAAGAAGAGGAATTGGGGTAGTGTTGAGTGTTGAAAGAAGTGCTAACAAGATGCTACTATCAAGACCCCCCGAGAACAGTAATCCGCTTCTTTCGACTGAATCAAGTTGTTGAGTGATAGCTTTACCAAGTAGCGTCTTTAACTTTCTAGTGTTAGAAGCGAAATCGATCATAGTTTTTTAGCTCGGCAACAGTAGCTGGGCCCTTTACGGTAGTTATATTTACACTAATAGGTTCACCATTTTTGGTCGCATACTACGCGATGAAGGTAATGGCATTTGCCTGACCGCATTTGCGTGATAATCTATCATAGTTGCGACAATTTTAATTGCTTTTACTTACTTAGAGATACCCGGTCGCTCTCGCGTGATGATGGGAAGGCATTTGTCTGACCGCGTTTGCGGGATGAAGTATCATAGTTACGCTTGGAGCGCGAAGGTGACCACCACAACACTCGAAGCTCTATTTCTCGCCTTTAAACAGATACCGATTGTAAACTAACGTTTCCGAACTCCTCTAGACCTTGAATATTCTTGAGAGGAATCGTTGCCAAGTGATGTATGAAATCGAGTGAAGTAGGGTGGTGAGGCTAAGAATAGTCAAGAATTCGATTAAATAAGAAATAATTCATTTAATACATCGATGATACTCAATAAATTGAGCTATTAGAGAATGAAAGGAGAACACTTGTTATAGCCTTCGATGAGAAGAAATATACAAACTCTAGGTTATCTTTCAAGAAAGAAAAGTGAAAAATTCAACTCCGAGCAAAAGTTCACTTTTTATGTGATGAAAGCTGTGTGACTAGAAGCGGGGTTCGGTTAACGTGCAATGTATCGTTTACTCCTCAGAGAGCTGCCCTAAATGCGAGATTCTGAAAAAGTACCTCCTTGAAAATAACATTGAACATACGGTGCGAATGGTCGAGGACTCTGAAGCTAGAGTCGATGCCCTGATGCTTGACATCTATCAAACCCCTGCTGTGGTCTCTGGGGAGAAGGTGCTTCATCAACGAGAACTATTCCGTAATGGTAGACTCGATGAAGGCACTCTTTTATCGTTCTTGGGGAGATAAGATTTTGGCGAAGCGTAGGAAACGGACATCTAAACGGCGTGCAAGTCATTCGGTGTCGCTTGACACGTGGATTCAGGCTGTAAGGAAAGAAGCGTCTGGTGTTCCACTAGTAAGAACCAGCGACTCGATGATTCGAAGCTGGAATCGCCAACGTATCACTGAAGCACTAGTCCGCGAAACAATGCTTTGCCAAGAACTCTTTGGCATTCCATCAATGCCCATAAAGGAAGCAGGACAAATCGCAGCAGAAGTAGAGCAACGAATTCAGCAGATGCAACTTCCATTCATAAGCGCTCCATTAATCCGGGAGGTACAAAACCAAGTCCTCCTAGAGAAGGCAAAAACCAGTCCAAAATACGCAGTTTATCGAAATGCACTTACTCGAGTAGGTATGCCATTATGGGATTTCAGCCGCATCATCGGAGGCGGCGGATATGAAGCACGAGAAAATGCGAACATGCAGGCTAATCCTGAAACCCTTCATAAGAAAATTGCAGATAAGTTATGCAAAGAAGCATACCTATTGATGCTTCCCCCAGAAATAGCAGACGCACACTTAGCTGGCGATATCCACATTCACGATCTCGAGTACTTTGGCACACGACCCTTCTGCGCAGATTATGATGCGAGATACTTCTTTAGGTATGGTTTGATGTGCGATGGAACTGGTGAGAGAACTGCTGTCGCAAAACCTGCTAGCCATGCAACAGTAGCTGTCTTACATTTAATCAAGGTTCTTGCAGCTGGGCAAACTAACTGCGCAGGAGGGCAAGGCCTCTTTAACTTCAACGTATTCATGGCACCATATCTTCGTGGGCTCTCTGAACGTGAAATCAGACAAGTTGCACAGACTATTCTCTTCGAAGCGAATGAGACTTATGTAAGTAGAGGAGGGCAACTTGTTTTCTCTTCAATTCAACTGGAAGCAGGTATTCCTAAAATATGGCGAGATGCGCCTGTTGTCTACCGGGGAAAGGTAGGCCCAGATACATATGGGGATTATGCAGAAGAAGCTAGAATTTTCATGGAGTCTATTCTGGAACAGTATTGCCTAGGCGATGCCATGGGCAAAATGTTTAGCTTCCCCAAGCCTGAAGTACGATTGCGTCGGGACTACCTGACAAAGAGCGAATACGAAGAGGCGATGTTCCTAGCAGCGAAACTGTCAGCAAAATTCGGCAGCAGCTACTTCGATAATGTTATCCCACCATGGCGTGGAGAGGATGGGGTTGATTGTTATCAATGTTGCGCATTTCGGCTGACGGAGAATCTCGATGATGATGAGCTTATGCGTAAGGTGATGTTTGAAGAGGGCGCTCACTTTTCAATGGGTGGGATGCAAGTTGTTACGATTAACTTACCCCGCCTCGCGTATATCTCGAATGGCGATGATGCGCTCCTTTTAGAGAATCTACGAACTGCTATGGAGCAGGCTAAGCAGGTATTAGAACTCAAACAGCAGTTTATAGGTCGGCAGATGCAGAATGGGATGCTGCCTTTCTTGATGCAGCAACCACGTGTGAATGGCGGAACTGCACCGATGCTATTTGACATAGCGAGTATGTCTCCGGTTATTGGGTTCGTTGGTGCTAACGAAATGGTTCAACACCATCTTGGCTTACAACTACACGAGAGTCGAGATGCGGTACGTTTTGGGCTTCGCGTCTTGGCTGAAATGGAGAGTATTAGAGGCGAATTTGCAGCACAAACTGGCTTACCGTTTGCTGTTGCTAGGACACCTGCTGAGTCCTGTTCAACGCGTCTAGCTATTCTAGATTTACTCCACCACAATGAGCAAGCAGTTACCACTGTAAAAGGAGATATCACCAATTGGCGCCAGATACTAGAAACTGGTGGGCGAACACAAGTACCTGTCTATTACACAAATGGATTCATGCTTCATTATGATGCACAAATATCTCTTGCAGAAAAAATCGCCATAGAAGAGAAGGCATTCCCACTTCTTAGTGGAGGTAATATATTTCATGTGTTTTTAGGCGAAGCAGCACCAGATGCTGAAGCATTGGCGAAACTAAACGCAAGGATTGCTTTAAACTCGCAGCTAGGCTACTATAGCTATACTCGAGATCTTAGTGTGTGCAAGAACTGTCACACGACGACAGGTGGCCTGCTAGATACATGTCCACGGTGCGGGAGTAAAAGCCTTGACTGGTTTTCGAGAATCACTGGATATTACCAGAATGTGGAGGGCTGGAACGAGGGAAAGAGACAGGAATTACAGCGGAGACACCGCCATATTGGCTCTTCTCTTACCTCTGTAATAACACCGTACAAATCCTCAGCTGTCGAGCCAGAACATATTGACGAAGCTGATAGAGTCCAAGCGCCCTAATCGAGTGATTCGTGCTGCTTAAGAAGATAATTAGATAATACGCACATGTTGATGAGATCAAGGATGGAAGCTACTTGTCCAGCAAAGAAATGCGATGTATGAAGTGTTCAGGTAAGCGGTTCAAGTTGGTAACAGATGCTTGGATGCGACGGTCTATTCCCTGGACTGCTGAAGGTACTGTTCGCCAATGTGAAGGATGTGGTGAGAAACATTTCGTTTGTCCAGAATGTCGCGGATTCCTTACTAGGGTGAATATTACAAATTTGCGAGTGATGAGGGCTAAGTGCCCCAACTGCGATTACGAGGACGCAAGGATAAAGGCGTGGCTTATTGAGATGAGAGGATAATCCTTAGGACCCGTAACAGCCTTGTTTTTAGCTGTTAATTGAATGCTTAAGAAGCCTTATTTATCGGAAAGGAAACGCTGTTACTGAAATAAGTGGTGATAACAATTGTCAAAGCCTAAGAGGAAAACACGTGGTTTTGAAGAGCCCTTCATTCAAATTGTAAGAACAGGAGAAAAAATCGAACTAGCCGAAAACCCGGTTCTACTAGTAGGGTTTCCCGGTCCAGGACTCGTGGGAGTCATTTCGACTGGACGTGTGATTGAAGCAATGGATATGAAACTCATCGCGGCGATTCGATCCCCTCTAATACCACCAGTTACTCCATTTCTAGGCGGAGAAATGCGATTGCCTCTTCGTATTTGTGCTAGCAAGGATGGAAAGTTTATTGCCGCAATTTCGGAGGTTGCATTACCTCTGGAAACCATCTTCTTCGTTGCAAATAAGATACTTGATTGGGCAGCAAAACAGGGAGTAAGAAAGGTTGTATGTCTAGAAGGTGTCGCCGTTAAAAGGCGTGATAAGAGACCAATGGTTTTTGGGGCAGCTGAGCCACATCTCCTAAGAAATCTAGAAAAACACGAAATACCAAAGGTTCAGAAAGGACTAGTAGCAGGGATTGCTGGGGCGCTATTGAATGAATGTCTAATAAGAAAGTTAGAAGGATACTGTCTTTTGGTGCCAGCTTTAGGAAACGCACCTGATCCAGAAGCTGCTGCTAGTATAGTGACAACACTCAATCGGTTCTTAAACCTAGATGTGAGTATCCAATCACTGATACAGAATCAATCTGTTATCAAAGCTCAATTAAATCCTCTTGTAGAGCAATCTCGAAGAGAAGAGCGGCAGGCCGAAGAGCATGGGTTCAGACCTATTCCATTCTATGTGTGAGACCTGTTTATCGAGTATTAATTCT
>JABXGV010000284.1 GCA_016550485.1 archaeon | reverse complement strand
TAATTGATTTGGTCGACTTTTCCGCGCCGCGGGCAATGCAGTACAGTTACACCTAAATCCTCGGTAATTTTCCGAGTTTGATCGGTACTGCCACCATCTGCTATTATCACTTCATAAGGGAAGGCTGTCTGCTGTTGCCTTGCATTCCTCACGACAGAGCCTATCATTGCCTCCTCGTTAAATGTAGGGAGTAGGATGGATGCACGCACAGCGATGCCCTCGTATTGGATGAGCGGTTAGGAACTCTATCATTAGATGAGGTCCACTTAACAACTTGCCTTAAACAAGTTCACTGCAAGTAATCTCTGAGTGGGGCTAGGAGACCCCTTCGTTTGTGTAGAAACCGGAGTAGTTTTCTCAACCTATTCAAGAACGGATAGCCCGTGTTTACCCAGCGATCAGGTCGCTTTAGAAGCCCCGCTGTTTGAACTCCTGCAGCTCTGAGTGGATGAATCATGGGTATTGCTTCGCTAGGGTGAAAGTAGAGGGTGAGCGGTGATTTCCCCCGTAGTAGGGTTGCTTGGAACACCTGCAAACCACCAGGAAACCTAAGGAACACATTTGGCATCAGAAGGGGAAACTCCTTAACAACGGTGCATTCTAGCTGAAGCTGTCGGTGATGTGGTAGCCACATTGCTTGAGAGGAATCATACCGATAGCCTGCTAATGCAAGGGCTGGAAACAGTCTAGAAGTGATTTGAAGCCTTGGTGCACGAAATCCTGCAACAGTTTGTCCACTGAGCTCTTCCAAGATTTGTTTTGACTTACGAAGCTCAATGATATGACGTGAAGACTGACCATCAAGAGTAGTGTGTGTAAATCCATGGCTAGCAATCTCATGTTGAGCGGCTAATGTTTGGATGAGTTGAGGGAACTTTTGAGCAACGCTACCTGTGATGAAGAAGGTGGCACTAATCTTCGATTCACTGAGTATCTTCAAAAGCCGAGGTAGCCCTTTCGTGATACCCAGATGAGAGTCGGCGACACCTGGACAATCCCTTTCAACATCAAAGGTAATAGCAGCCTTGAAGGTCACATCTCAAACATCCCGTAAATACCAGCATCATGTACATGAACTGATTAAGTTGTTCCTAACCAACGAAGCCTGAAGAGGAGTAATGATTATTACTGAAGAGCGGGTAGAAGAACAGACTACTATGGCTTCGCGAAAGGGCTTCGAAATCGTATTGACAGCAAGTCGCGCGGTAATGAGCAACTACCGAGGCAACCAAGGAATGGGGCTGAGCTCAGCCTTTCCAAGCCACCCACTCTTCGCGCCCTTCATTCAACCCATCTTCACGCTAGAAAGTGACGAGGAAGGGCGAATGCAACAGACCCACCTCGGATTGGGAAAAATAGAAGGCGCCCTTTTAGACGAAGGATTTTCACGGAACCAAGTGATAGTTGCTGACCCGACGAAGCTTAACAAGGTTATAGGCCCTAACACAAAGGCAGTAGGGATAACATGTCTTGACCCTCTAGGTCTAGGGTACGGTGTTAAGGTGACCAGTTTTCTCATAAAGAAGCTCAAGCTTCCCTATTCCCAGTCCATTATAGCCCGCTACTTCCAGGAGCTAATTACAGATAAAACATTCCAAAGGTTTCGAGAAAAGGGCGATTTACGCACAATTGTTGGAGGACCCGGTGTCTGGCAAATCGCTGATACCGGTATGCAGAGGAGCCTTGGCATTGACTGCATAGTCGAATGGGAAGGCGAATCGATAGCCCCTAGGCTGTTCCGACAAGCCATAGAAGGCGTCTCATTACCACAAAACGTTCGAGGAAGAGCTCTTCCTCCAAGAGAGGTGCCACTTTTACGTACACCCAGTCGTTGCGGCATTGTAGAAATTACACGCGGATGTGGTCGTGGTTGCCGCTTCTGCTATCCTACTCAAATCCCCTTCCGCTCATTCCCTATTGATATCATTTTACACGAAATCAGGCTAAACCGCCGCGGAGGGATTCCACAAGTATCTTTGCATAGTGACGACGCAATGCGATATGGCTCAAACTCCCTGAAACCTAACCCAAAGGCGATGCTGCAGTTACTCCAAGCAGTCAAGGAGGAAACACAGGGTCGCCGGTTTGGATTTGACTTCTTTTCTGTCGCCTCAGTGATGCAGAATCCCAGGCTTTTAGGGACAATAGCTGAGTACATGGAATTAGGCGGTCGACACTTTAGCACAATTGAAGTTGGCATCGAAACAGGTAGTCCGGATCTCTTGGCGAAGCACATGCCAGGCAAGGTGAAGCCCTTCAAAACAAGAGAATGGCCTCACCTAGTAAAGGAGGCAGCCAACCTATTACATGAACTCCAATGGATTGTATGCTATTCGATTATTCTAGGATTACCTGACGAAACACCTGATGATATACAGCGCACAAATGAATTAGTAGACGACCTCAAAGATTTCAATTGTGTAATTATCCCCATAATCTTCATGCCAGCAGGAGGTTTCCGCCGCCGCCACAGTTTCGGAATCGAAGATATGAGCCACGCACACTGGGACCTCTATCTAAATTGTATGGAACTAATCCTGAAGAACGCTCAGCTGTTCATCACTCATAGTTTCTCCCCCTTCCTACAAAGAATGGTCCGTGGTGCTATGAATTTTGGTTTAGGCTATATTCGTAAGAAGATACGTAAATGGCGTTGGACTCTCCACCGTCAAGGATTCTCATCCCAGACAGAAGAAGAGCCACTGCTGGCAACACCAGCACCAGTACAAAAGGAGGCGATTCATTGAAGATTGCACTCGTAAGCCCTGCACCCAGCCAGATCGGGAAGAGTTTGTATGTTTATGAGAGTAGTGGCGGAATGCCCCCGCTGGGATTGCTTTATGTTGCTGGGAGCCTAGTGGAAGAGGGGCACGAGGTCTTGGTAATCGATCAAGCTGCGGAGGGACTCACAAACAAAGCCGTAGCAGAGAAGGTACTACAAGCTAATGCTAGCGTACTAGGAATATCTGCGTTAACCTCCTCTGCCCTTCGAGCTGCAGAAATCACACGGCTTGCTAAGAAAGCTAATCCGAGCATCCATACGGTGATGGGGAATGTTCATGCTACTTTCTGTGCAGATAGGATACTAGCTAAATATCCACATGTGGATTTATGCGTTCGCGGAGAAGGGGAGGAGGCTATCGTAGATGTGGTTCAAGCTCTTGAGCGGGATGGATATGGACAGCTTAAACGAGTGAAAGGCATCACCCTTCGTAACCGCGCCGGGCGTATCGTAGCCACCGCTAATCGCCCTCTAATCAAAGATTTAGATGCCCTCCCGATGCCTGATCGTTCTCTTCTTTCTCAAGATTATCATATCAAGATAGGGGAGATTGCATTGAGGAGAGGAAAATTCACTACCGTCGTTTCAAGTCGCGGATGCCCCTTTGTATGCACATTCTGTTGTTGTCATGTTCTATGTAACCGGCAGTGGCGAGCTAGAAGCCCTGCGAACATTGCAGACGAACTGGAGCTTCTTGAGAGCCAAGGTTATGATCACTTTCTCTTTGCAGACGACAGTTTCACGGTAAATCCTAAGCGAGCAGTCAAACTAGCGCACCTTATGCGTAAACGCCGAATTGAAATGGATTGGATTATCGAAGGGCGAGTGGACGCAGCCTCGCGCGAGATGTTCCAAGAGATGGTTCGTGCAGGCTGCCGTCTCGCCTTTTTTGGGATGGAGAGTGGGACCCAGCGTGTTCTTGACATCTACAGGAAGAAGACTACGCCTCGCTTAAACCGACTGGCCGCCGCCAATGCAAGGGCTGCTGGTGTAGATATCATCGTAGGCTCCTTTATTCTAGGTGGTCCAACTGAGACTTTTCGTGAGATGCAAATCACTACTGACTTTGCAAAACATTGCGATATTGACTTTGCCCAGTTCAACATCCTCGGATTATCCCCAGGAGCCCCATTGTGGGAGGAAGCGATTGCCAAGGGCTATATTAACCCTGAGCTATACTGGGAGAGTGGAGTGCTTGCAGCGAATGTCTTCCCTGATTCCCCTCCCCTTAAAAGAATCCGAGATATAGCCCGAGATGCATTCATGGACTTCTCGCTACGTCCTCACTATCTAGTGAAGGAGTTATTCCTGACCCTGAGCAGCCCCTTCCGAATCAAGGCAATACTCTCAAGTGTTTCTAGTCTACCGCACTGGGTTAACCTGCGACGCCTCTACAAATACGTCGTACCTCCCACAGAGGAAGGTAATGAATCTTCATGATGAAGGCCTGGTACGTTTCTTTATCACTTTCGCGGGGACCCCAGCTACAATTGTCCAAGGTGGCACATCTTCCGTAACGACTGCACCGACACCAACTATAGCGCCTTCACCGATGGTAACACCTGGCATCACAGTAGAATTCGCCCCGACTCTGCTCCAGCGGCATAACTTGATTGGTCCATAATAGAAGGTCATACGATTACCGGTATCTATGATGCTGTGAGTTAGTAATGTGCAGCCGATTCCCACACCTGAGTCGTCTTCGAATTCAACCAAGTCAGGCAACATGGGATCGAGGCGGCTCCATAGAGCAATATGGCAATCCTTGCCAATCTTCGCGCCTGTTAGTCGAAATAGTGCTCTTCGTGCTCTAGGCCAGGCAGTTAAATGAGTAACGAATTCGGTTAACAGTGTCAGCACTGCACCTTTGAAGAAGCGGGCAGGTGAGCGAACAGGAGCTGACTCATTCTCCCACAATGCTTGTTCGAACATTAAAGTTGGTGCGATTCGTAATACGCAATCAGGTTGACATCGGGATGTGTCAATATGGATGTAGGTTAGATTCTCCTTCCGTTCAAGGGAGTAGCTTAGTAGACTGTATTGATGCCGTTCTCGTAATAAATCGCGATACCAGCAGCTGAAATCATAGAATCCCTCTAAAATCAAGATGCTGGGCAAGAGAACACCAAGGATGTAACCTAGTAACATCACTGATTTGACTGTTAACTCTAGCAGGGGTGAAAAATAGAGTACAACCCCACTATAGACTATCAGGAACAATAGCATTCCTGCCCATAACAACATCGCGCCCCCATACACTGCTGTGCCTGCAATACGTCGCCGAGGTGCGAGCGAATACCCCAATCCAAAAACAAACCCGTCAAAGGCAAATACCACCCCCCAAACTAAAAACACGAGGGACACATATTCGACGAAAAACAACCACACCCAGAACCACAGTATTTCCAGAATCTCGCTTACGTAAAAACCTAGTAAGGGTAAAAACAATGAAGCAGCACTCACACCTACTACTATCAAGACCGATGCAATACAGCATTTCATACATCGAGACAAGCTATACCCTCAGTATCATTGATAGAGTTCCGTGTACCTCATTGATTCCTTACATCACTTGGGAAACCGCCAACCCATTTTTCGTAGCAGTTTATAGCGCCGCTTACGGAAAAGCCCAGCACTAAACATGAATAAACGATGAATGACTACTTTCATAAATAAGTTGACTAGACGGTTGGAGACCCGTCCTAGCCACAAGATAGCGTTTTCGAGAGTCTGTTCTATACACTGGTGGAACAAAGCCCACTGTTCTGGAGTCATGCGATCAAAGGTGTGAAAGGTAGTACGTCTGAGACGACCAGCTGGGACGAAGATTACTGGTGTGATAACGCAATTGAAGTGTTTTATCCGATCTACGAGCTCCATAGTTCTCACAACGTCTTTGCTAGTCTCTCCAGGCAATCCTATAATGAGCGAGTAGCAGCCAATCCAATGATTGTCATGAAGAGCATTAGCTGCCCCTACCACGACATCTGACCATTCCTCCATTTTGAAGGGCTTCACCTTGCCTGGCATGTGCTTCGCCAAGAGATCCGGACTACCTGTTTCAATACCCATTTCAATTGTTGAGTAGCGTCTGCCACCCAACTCCATAACCTCTGCTGCTTCCTCTAGGAGCCTTTCATCTTGGAGTATAGTTGCTGCTGACACAAAGCTTGGACCGAACCTCGTACCAGCTACATCCTTCACTGCTTGGAGAAGCTGAAGTACTGGTTTCCGAGCAGGTTTGAGGCTTGTCGAGCCATAACGCATGAAATCATCTGATTGGAGTGAAACCTCGCGAATTCCAGCTTGCCAGTTTACTTCAATATCCGATAGAATCTTCTCTAGTGGAAAGGAACGGAATTTTAATAACCCAGGAACGCAGAACCGGCAACCCCTTCCGCAACCTCGAGATATTTCCACAACTCCGCAGCGACTCGCTGTCATCATCCTAGGCATGTCTTTTGCAGAGACTGGTCTTCCCTGCACTCGTTGAGGAAGCGGCTCCCCCGCCAGCGCCTTACGGAACAGGTCGCCAACTACACCCTCAGCTTCTCCATCTAGAATGCAATCAATACCTAGGTGTTCCTGCATACCAGTATCAGCAATCTGCCAGATACCAGGCCCGCCCACGATTACCTTCAGCTGTCCTGATTGACGACGCTTCTGGATATCAGGGTTGCGAACTACCCTGAGAAATTCAGCAGACATTATAGAGTGTCGACAGGGGATGTGGAACTGCCTTAATGTGAACTCAGTTACTTTAGCACCATAAGCTAGCCCAACCGGATCTAAGGCACCGATTCCTACTATTCGTGTTGCGGGTCCTATTACTCGGTTTAGTCGTTTCGGGTTAGCGATGATTACATCGTCTCTTGTGAACCCTGATGCGAGTAAGGCAGCCTCGACTTTACTGAGACCTAGCTGGGCCATCTTCATCCTCCCAGTCTTGTCGCTGGAAAGCTGGAAGATGCCAAGCATCTTCCAGAATGGCATGAATTCAGCGGGAAACATGCTAGCGTAACCCGAACCAATACCAAAGCGGTAATTTGCCATTAGTGCGCTACCTGCGGTGAGAACAATCGGATATCCTACACCGGAGGCAGCAGCTTTCATAGCAGAATTTCCGGTCCTCCTCCGCTAAAACTGTAGGGCTTAGAGCATACGATTCTCGCGAGGCGCGTACTAGATGTAATAAAGATAAAGTTTTTACTTAATCGTGCCTGAATCTCTACAAGGAGAATTTAACATGCCTGAGCCAATAGATTTGTTGCCAGCTCTTGATGAGATTATTCCCTTAATCGCTTCAATAAAGCGAAAATACGAGGTAACCGAGATTCTAGAGAATCATCGTTACGAGTTCTTCGCCGTTTCCACTACTGCTGGGGGGTTTGGTGATTCACTCTGGCGTAGCGTCGAACGTACTGTTAGAGGTGATTGGGGTAAAGTCCGTGAAACCTATGCTGTTGAAGGACCTCAATTAGCCGATAGATTGCGTGAAGTACGTAAGGCTCTAGCAACTGGTACCCTAGAAATCAGAAAATACCAAGTTACCTTTGACCCCTCATCACTACGTGTTCAGGATTACAAACTGAAACCTGATAAGAAGATAATGTTTGATGTTATCTTTGCTGGTGAGGCGGAGACCGAGGCTAGTTCAGCTCCTGCCTCCTCAGAAGGATACAAGCACTGTTCCGAATGCGGACAGAAAATCGAAGCTGATGCTCAGTTTTGTTCTAAGTGCGGTAAACCGCAATGATAAAATTTCCTGCAAGTTATGTTTTAGTATTTTTTTGTAATCTAAGTAGTGTTTAGGCTAGTAGGTCGAGATAATGAATTCACCACTCCTTGCTGTCGATGCTGTAATCTTTCTTGAAGATGGTAGCGTTGTCTTGGTTCGTCGAGGAAACCCGCCTTTCCAAGGGTGGTGGGCACTACCTGGTGGGGGTTGTGAAGTAGGTGAAACTGTAGAACAGGCTTTGCAACGAGAAGTTGAGGAGGAGACCGGGCTAATTGTGGAGCCGGTGCAGCTCATAGGTATCTTCTCGGAGCCTGATAGAGATCCTCGTGGTCATGTAGTAAGTATCGCATTCATCGCAAAGCCTACGGGGGGTCAATTACGGGCGGGTAGTGATGCAGCTAATGTGCAGGCATTCCTTCAGGTCCCCCAGAAATTAGCCTTTGACCATAAACGAATCTTGTCAGCAGCCAGAGAGGTAAGAGATAAGTAGTTGTGGTTTAGTAACTATTCCTTAAGAGTCAGTTTCGGGTAACAAAGAGTTTAAATTTGTAATTTAATTACATTATTATAGTGAAAACCGAGTGGATACATGAAATGTCCTCAGATAAAGAAGAGATTCTAATCCGTGTTTCCGACTTTCTTATCAAGTCCGTCGATAGCCTTGCAGAAACGATTCAGGAGGTCGCAAAACAGGTTACTGAGTTTCAGAAGAGCCTACGAAAAATCCGTAAAGACCTCAAAGATGCGCGAGTCCTTCCAACAACTGGCTCCTCAAGTGTTCACCTCCTTTCAGGACCAGAAGGGACTGCCCCCGACTCGACGAGCATCTTTGGAATCGTTGAAGATGAACCACAGACAACCGCATCAGCTGCTGGAGTAGCTGAGGCGATTCTCCTCGGCGAAGAGACAACTACACCCACACCTGCAGCACCTCCAGAAATCCCAACCGAAGGCCCTCCCACCGCCGGTCCACCCACTGCACCCCCCACCATAACACCAACCTCCGGCCCTCCCACCGCCGGTCCACCCACTGCACCCCCCACTGCCGGTCCACCAAAAGCGCAACCCCCCACAGCGGGACCACCCACTGCACCCCCCACTGCACCCACCACCGGACCACCAACAGCTAGCACCCCGCCACCAGCTGACACTGCTTCAGCACCGATTTCCAGCCTAAGAACACAGATGATGGCAGAGATAAAGCGAATCAAGGGTATGTTTGAATCGTAGTTGTCGCTAACTTACGCATCCCTTTTTCTCAGTTACTAGACACTATGTGTTAGTGGTAAGAAGAGAAGCCATGTGTAAACAGTCCTGTAATCTGGCGCTAATCCTAGACCAGTAAGTGTAATCTTTAGCGAGGAGTTGGGAGCCTATTTGGCGTAGAGCCGCCAAAGCGCACCATTCTGAAAAATAAAGAATTCCTCATCCTTGTATATAACAATCGAACGATGATATTTAGCCACAGCGAGAAACGTTTTTAATTTCATCTCTTCGTTTTCCCGGAACCGAATTTGGACCTCAAAATCGATAGCGCCTTTGTTGAGACTCAGTTTTTCAATGGCTCGTTCATCGACGATAGGGATCTTCATTTCTTGGGCGAGTTTGTAAACAGTTTTTCGAAAAGTGCTGATTGATTGCTTTGACATCCTTATCAGCTCCAAGTCCACAGCGGCTAGTGGCTAATGAATTGTACTGGTTTAGGTTTTAAAAGGTTATGTCTCGCTGCTGATACAGGCTTGAATAGAGCCGTGGGAGGGAGGTTATGGTGGCGTAGAGAGGTATTGGAGGCGTTCGATGACGATTTGTGGGTCTATGAACGCGAAGAAGGCGGAGATGCGGGGACCTTCGTTCTGACCGAAGAAGGATTGGTAAAGGATTCTGAAGAACTCCTGTTGTACAGGTTTATCACGCCGAAGAGGTTTAGTGACTTGTTTCATGGCTTCTCGAATGGCATTCTCCGTCCAGTTTTCAGGAGAAAGACGGTCAAGCAGTTGTTGGTAGAGTGTTCGGAGCTGGGGTGTAATTTGTTTGTTGAGAGAAGAGGGAGGATTGTTGAGGATGCGTATACGATAGCTGGGAGGAGCATATCGATTTACCCAGTTTCTGGCCCGTTCTAAACAGTGTGAAATCTGTTTATACTGCTGCTTAGTAATTGACGAGGGAATAAGATTCTGATATTTGAGCTTCGCAATGACTGCTTCAAACATGTTCTCTTTGGGGACAACTTGGACAAGGACTACCGCATGGAGAAACGGGATTTGTATAGGAGGAGTAGAGGGTAGCGGTTGAAGCTGAGAAAGCTCGTAGGAACGACGAATATCACCGAGTTCTTCAGCCGTTGCCTTGGACTCCTCTAGTTTGAAGTAAACCCGTTCAGCCCGGTCATATTGACCAATGTAGGTCGGTACGTATTCCAGACCGAGTGTTATCCGCTTCATGGGTTTATTCTTCAAATACAGATAGCGTAGGCTTTCGCCAGGGGCAACGCTTTCCCATTCCTTTGGTGTAAAACCGTGAAAGTCGGAACTCCCCATATCACCCTTGTCTACGCCTCCTTCGATTAGTCCTACCCATTCATTGGGGAAGGGATAGGGCGGTTTGAACTGAAAGACGGTTTCTGATATTTCTTTTGCGCTGTCACGAGAGCCCCCAGGCGTCGCGTGGTCCTTTCCGAAGGGTTCAAAGCCCACATTCAATACACGCCACAATGCCGCCCATTCAACTCTCCATGAGAGCTTCCCATTAACAAGGCTAGTAGTTCCCTCCTTATTGCAGCTATCACACTGATAGTCAGCAGTGTAGGCGTCTAAATCAACCGATAGAACAGTAGTTGTGCTGATTCGATGACAGCGATTACATACAACATGTACGGGAATCCAGTTGGGGGGATAGGGATTTCGGGTTCGGTACTGATTAACAACTTTTCTAACTAGGTCACGATGTTGGACGGTATATCGGACAATATCTTGCATCTCTGGCCATTTGTAAATCTCGTGAGTGCTTACAATCTCGTAGTCGCGAGAAAAGGCATCAAGATAGTTACCAAAGTCTTGCCAGTATCGGTCTACCCAACTAGGTAGCTCTCCTTTTGGATCAGGGACATCAATCAATCGGTAGCCGATGTACTTCCTCGCTTCCTTAGAATCTGAGAACTGAGCAAGCTGAGTGGGTTTACCTTTCCATTCATCGCTTGTGTAACGAACAATCGTGTGACGAGTCTCGAAGCCTCGATCACGGAGTAAATGCATAAGTGTATTTGGAGTAGTGATTTCACCACGAAGCCTACCTACATGTTGAAGACCTGAAACTGAAAGCCCGCAACTACAATTGATGGTCTTGATGTCATCTCCCCAATATTCTATGACATCTTCTAAGAGTGCGTCGATCCAATGTTGATAGGTTTCAGTAGTCACAAATATCCACCTGACACTCAACAGTTATCTAGCTACCATAATAAGAAACCATCGCCCATTATTGTCGGTAATCAATAAACCTGATTTAAGCTAGTGAGGCATATCGCCTTCGAATCAGCAGTTCCAGTTCTGAAAGATTATAGCCTGTAGCCGCTGACACGGCTACCCATTCTAGATCAAATTGTTTTTCAATAAATGGTATGACTTGCTCAGCTAGTTGTGTGCCCGCAAGATCCGCCTTATTTAACGCTAGTATGATGCGGCGGCGCTCAATTCCTGTCGCATCTAGTATGTTAAGCACACTATGGATTTTCATCCGAAGGAGAATAATATCATCAGCTGCATCGACGACAAGCACAATGACATCAGATGCCCGCATGTCATCTAGGTTTAATTGAAATGCAGAGATAAGACTAGGATCCAGCCCTAATGCAAAGCCGATAGTATCTACGAAAAATACGCCAGGGTTGGAGGCATGCGACACTTTCGAGGCCAAAGTCGTGAAAGGGCGCTCACTGACCTCTTTCTCTGCACCTGTAAGAGCGTTGAATAAACTTGTTTTCCCTGCATTGTAGCACCCTACAAGACAAACCATAGGAATACCTAATTTGCGTCTGGCTCGTAAGCGGCTCTTATTTTCCCGGCGCAGCTTGGACAATTCGCTTTTCACCTTAGCGATTCTTTTCCGCACTAATTGGAGTTTGGAATGATAGGCATATTCACCTCCACCACGACTTGCCTCTCCTCGGCTAGGTTTCTCTCTCTTCAGTCGTTCTCCGACGGCCACTTTAATGAAGGGGTAGCTTTTCTGAAGCCTAGCTAATTCTAGCTGAAGTTGTGAAACCCTATCGCGTGCCTCTTTTTCAAACACTTGAAGAACAACCTCGTATCTGTCGAGAACGTCGCAGCGCAGTAGTTTTTGGAGCTTGTATTTTTGCATTGAAGTGAGAACGTTATAGATTGCTACAACCTCAATCTGTTCTGTAACAACTCGTTGAGCTAAATCCTCTACTCTGCCTTTCCCTAGCAGATAAGCCGAGTGCCGATGAATACGCGTCTGTATAATATTATCCACTACCTCAAACCCTGCAGCTCCTACCAGTTGGCGGAATTCAGCTAGTTCTACTGGCCACTCAATGTGATCATGAACTTTTGTCCGCAGCATCACTACAAAAGCACGCGTTGCCAATCACCACACTGTAAACAACCATTTATGCAGAGTTCAAAAAACCTTCGCGCCGATTTTCTATAAATTGGGAAAACCTTAAAACACGCCGATTATTCTGTATATAAAGCACCACTGAGGAAGGTGCGCAGGACTGCTCAAAAGAGTATCCGGGAAAAAGCATACTTGGCTTTACGAGGAAAGCCGCAATGCAAGCCTAAATATTTTATAAACCTCGATATCCCCGCTGGAAAATCTGTAGCCAAACCTTTCTCCCCAGGCAAAGTGTGCTTCCCTTAGGACCGGCGTCGTGGCGCCGTGGTCCTGTTGTAGGGGAATATCGTAGTGCCCTTTTTAGCTATTTGTTTATACTATCCTTCTTAAAGGAAGGAAAGCTATAAAGCCCGTTTTACTGCATGTCATTGTAAGGGCAATAGAAAGAAGGTGATAACTATGGCCAAGTTTACCAAGTACCACATCCAGAAGGGACGGCTTGTCAAAGTGCCTTTTGCTATGAGATCAGAGTTTGGTAGGGGAGACTGTTACCTCGTTGATACTGAATCAGTCATCTACCTATGGTGTGGTCCTCAAGCAACACCTGATGAGCGGTTTGTAGGTGCTGTAACATCGGTTTGGCGAGACCAGGCTCGTAAAGGAGCAGCACGCCTTGTAACTGTGGAGCCAGGAGAAGAGCCTCCTGAATTCCTAGAGCTCTTCGATGGCACAATTGATGTAACAGACCTCGACACTGAAGGCTTCCTTAAAGAAGTAGTCTTGGAAAAGAGAGAATACAAACTATGGCGTATTCACATAACTGGTGGAATCAATCTCTTCATCGAAGTGCCTAGGGAACGGGAGAGCTTGACTTCTGATGATGTCTACCTCCTTGATACTTTTGATAAAATCTACATCTGGCGAGGCACTACCTCAACAGGGCGAGAGAAGTTCCACGGAATGCTGATAGCTCGACGATATGACTTTGATAGAGCAGGAGCCCAGCAAATTATCCTAGTCGACGAAGGCGAAGAGACAAAAGAATTCATTGAAGCCCTTGAGAGCTGAACACAACGTGAGTCTATAATTACCACGGAAATTTCCTGCAGTTATGTGACTGAAGAAGAGTTATCGATTCCCCTTTCGAGTGTGAATGAATTCCTTTTCCGGTTTCCAGAAGGCAGTGGGGTTCCGCTGTTTTCCATATCCCATCCAGCTATCAAGCTTGACCCAAAGCCGATTGAGCCAGGGAATCTGCTTGATGAAGAATCGCTTGACACCATGGGACCAGTGCCGATTCCTTGTGAAGGGACATGAAATAATACAGCGGCTACAGTCGTTACCATTCAGAGTCCAGAAATTATAGCAAGATTCAACATTCACGTACCATTTCAAAATTCCAGGGTTGTTAGAAATTGTCGGCCCAACCCAAGAGGGGTTGTCATCATAACTAATAGAGGAGGAGGGACATGCATCGGCACAACTCTTACAGGTACGGCAGAAATCTAGCGCACCAAAATCGATAGGAGCGTCAGGTAGCAAGGGGAGATCGGTGAACACCTTGCAGAGCCTTACATTTGACCCAAATTCTGGGGTTATCAGCAATCCGTGTCGACCATACTGTCCGAGTCCCGCGTCAATCGCCAAAGGAACGCTCAATCCCAAGTTGTTCCCTGCTGGAATCGCGTCATAACCTAATTCACGGATAAATTCAGCTAGACACGCCTGTGTAAAGGCCATTCGTGAGTATCCATTGCCTGTGGCATATGCTCCCGGATAGGCAGGGGTAGTTTGGAGCGCTTCAAGGTCCATTTCGATTGCCATAACTACGACGTTCTCTATGTGGGCGGGAATGTTTTCCGATACCCCTTTCAAGTCATGGGTATAGAGCCAGTTGCGATCTAGCTTACAAATGCCAACTAATGCGGCTCCATAGGATCGGGCTGCGTGTTTCACAATATGAGTTGTTCTTTCAGGGTCCTTGACTTCAAACCGACCTGTAGGTGGTTCACCAAGCCCCTCATCAAATTTGGCACCAGGGGCATAGGTTAATTTGTTCCAAGAAAAGGCGCCCCGAAAGTGGTCATACACAGTCCAAGATGCAGCACTCAATGCATGGTCTACTCTTGAATACCCAGACCTCCTAGCTTGCAGGATTGCATCTAGGTGTGAGTGAATACCAACTTGATAATTTTCAAAATTAGGATTGCACTGAACCCGACCAAAAATCGTGTCTTTCTCGCTAAAGCGGCGAAAGACCGTTGGGTTAATTATGTAAGGGCTCTGCTTCCACCTTTTCAAATCGATTGGAAGCTGGGTGCCTTGGATTTTCTGACCGCCTATTTCGTAGCTTATGATGATGGCACCTAACGGGCACCTAGTGACGCATTTCCCGCAACTCGTACACAAGGAGCCCTCAATGACAGGTTTACTACTCTCCTTTATGAGTTTGATTGGGGCCAGTCTTTCTTTGCGTCTGCCTACAGGGCACACGTCTATGCATTCATAGTTGCACTGATTCGGGTTGCACGCGTCGTTCCTAATCTTTACTATTCGTCTTCTCTGCTGCACGACGGTTTTCTCCAACTCGCGATACGCTTCGAAGTACACTCAGCTTAGGAATTAGGGCTACCACTTACCCATTAAATCCATGATGACC
>JABXGV010000283.1 GCA_016550485.1 archaeon | reverse complement strand
GAGGTGCCGCCAACAACATGGGCATTGTAGTAGGGACCCTCGCCTTCACGGCTCTTAGAAGGTTAATAGACTTTTTCAAGGGATTTCTTGATCCCTTTGTTCCCTTTAGCGTCGTATGGCTTGACCCTCTTCTACTCGGAACAATCCTAATATTAATACTGATGTACAGACCTGGAGGCTTAGTACCGGAGAAGCCAACTCCGACATTAAGCAGAGAGAAGCTGGAGAAGATAGTTGGCTCACAAGCAGTTTCTTCCTCAAAAACCGAGGATTCTGCAAGCGGCGACTAGCGTAGCTAATCCTCTACTTTTAAACGTGCTTTCCACAATTCTTTAAACAGAGGTAAAAACAGTGAGACAGGCTCGTATTTGTCTTGCGGTCATGCAGAGAACAATACAAAAATTCCAGCTACAACACAAAAACACGTGGCTCCCAATACGAAAGCAGCAACGGCCCTCCTCATGGAAACTTCATGCATTTGCTTGATTCCTATGATTGATACTGCAATCGACCATGTTACAAATACTATTCCCAGAAACGGTATCCAACCTAATAGAAGCAACGGAGTACTCCCGTACGCCATAGATTTTATTGTTTGTCCTACCTCTTTTCTACCTCCAAGAACAATAGCCCAGATATGTGTCAAGAGGCTAACTCCAAGTATAGCAATCAATCCTCCCATAAAGATGTAGATAAATCCCAGAAGAGTGGGCCATTGAGTATAGAAATTCACGGGAACGAATGTTGTAATGAAAGACATAACTATGGTATAGTATTGTGGTATAGTTGTGAAAAGTAATGTTTGTAGTATGGCAAAGATAATCAACAATTTCAAACAATACTTTATCGAATTCGCTCCCAAGGAATCTTCATCCTTCACACCGTTAAGCGTTTCTGTCGGAGATCGCACAAACCCTACAATCCTATTCCAGATTCCCTTCGTTACACCTAGCCAGTTAACCCCTGTGAGCCCCTTGGAAGCTAGGAGTAGGGTAATTGCTATCGCGATGAGGGGAATCAAAGGTCTGTATGGTATTACCCATGACCCTAATTCAATGGCCAACGCTCTGGTTCCGAGCAATTCAGCAAGTCCTATCAAAAAGCCTCCTAAAACAGCGCCGTAAATGTTCCCAAGTCCCCCTACTATACTTGCTGCGAATATGCTTACTATGACTTTTGAACCCACGTCTGGGTTGCCTGGCAACCATAGTGGAATAAGTGCTCCTGAAAGACCTCCAAACGCGCCCGCTATGAACCATGAAACCGCATAAACCCTGTTGACGTCTACGCCCACCACGCTGGCTAGAGACGGATCCTCAATGGCTGCTCTCATCGCAATTCCAAACTTCGTTCTAGTTAGGGCTAAGTACAGTAACGTAACCATAACCGCCGCCAGCGTTGGAGAAACGATCAAGAGGCCCTTGTTACCTGCAACATCGAAATCCTCACCTGCAAGTAAGAAGAATCTTGATCTGATCTTGAATTGACTTGACAAGTAGTCTGCATAAATGTTCATTGCGGCCAACAATATGAATTCGATGGCAAGCGTGGCTATCATCAACCCAACAACAGTGGCTCCTCTTCGCATAAGAGGTCTAAATACGATAAGATACTGAGCTAGCCCGATCATTCCACCGATCATTAAGGCCAAGAAGAGAAAATGGTATGGATTTCCCCCCCACAGCCTAACCGCTGTTAAAGTGATATATGCTCCCACCGCTGCGAAGGTTCCATGAGCAAAGTTAGGAACCTTTGTGGTTAAATAAGTGAGTGTGAGTCCAATACTCAAAAGCGTGAGAAGACTGCTGAAAATAATTGCTCTGCTAAATAAAATGAAGTCAATCATGTCATTTAGTGAACAATACAGGAACAAATTAAGTTTACTGTTGACGAGACAAAGGATAAACATCGACGCTTCGAGTCTTTACGTTCAATTGCATTTGTTTTCATGAATTTATTTCGGATGACTCTTCTTTCAAAGTTAGTCAAAAGATTTATAAATCTACACCGTGGAACCTAGGACTGGTTCTAAGGTGAAAAACATGAAAAAAAGAGGAGTCAAAGGAATCAGTACAATGATAACTGTTGTGTTAGCAGTAGTCCTACTTGTCGTAGGACTCTTTGTAGGCATGGTAATAGAGGGCACATCAAGAATTCTGTACCCTGTTCCAGAAACACAGGAATTGGAAGACAAAGTAGCTGAATTGGAGGCCATAGTAGATAGTTGGAACGCTACCCTTGTTCCGATGATCGTGGCTGAATCTGAATATATTGCAAGCGCCTTGGACGTTACTTTTCCTCTGACCTTAACTGGTGACATTGAACTTGGTGCGATACTATCGTTGACCGGAGACTTGGCCACTTTTGGTGAGAATGAAAAGATTGCGGCTGAATTTGCGGCTGAACAGGTTAACGTGTTGCTTGAGGCGCTTGGAGCAGATTGGACTCTGAAAATCGTTTCCGAGGACACCCAAACTGATCCTGACCTTGCCCTAGAGAAGGTAGAGAGCCTCGCGGCAAGAGGTATAGAGCTCATCATAGGTCCATTAAGCAGTGCAGAGGTTCGATCCATTAAGGGGTATTGTGACGCGAACAAGATATTGGCGATAAGTCAGTCGTCAACCGCGCCAGATCTTGCTATAGCAGACGACTACATCCTCAGATTCTGTCCCACCGACAAACTGGGACAAGGACCAGCAATTGCTAGGATAATGTACGACGATGGAAAGAGATACGTTATTCCAGTGACGAGAAACGACGCTTGGGGAAAAGGACTAGAGGATGCTACAAAAGCTAAATTTGTTGATGTGCTAGGCGGAACCTTCCTCGATGGCATATTATACGACCCTGACGCAACGGAATTCTCGACTGAGGCATCTGATCTGGCTACAAAAGTTTCAGACGCAATTGCAACGTATGGAGCGGACGAAGTAGCCATATTGCACATATCCTTTGAAGAGGTCACCACCTTCATGACCGCCTGCTTGGCATACTCTGGACTTGAAGACGTTAAGTGGTACGGAAGCGACGGAACAGCTACAAGCGGAGCAATGCTCGACGATGAGGATGTACGAGACTTTGCCATGAACGTCAGCTATCCGTGCACGATCTTCG
>JABXGV010000022.1 GCA_016550485.1 archaeon | reverse complement strand
GTATTGGGAGGCAACAAAGCAACTTGGTCATTTTTCTCATATCATTGTACTCTGGTGGATTACAGGACGGGACAATCCGAAGGACCGTTCGAACCTCAGTAATCATCCACCCCAATCTGGCGCTGAATTGTCGGGAGTGTTTGCCAGTAGATCACCAGCTCGACCAACACCGATTGGGCTATCTATAGTGGCTATTACACGTATAGATAAGGTTAGACATCAGATTTACATTGACCAGATTGACGCATTTGACGGTACACCAATCGTTGATATTAAACCGTATATGCCCTCCTCTGATAAGGTTGATGATGCTCGCGTAGCACCTTGGTTCCTGAAGAATATTAGGCGCTATACAAAATAAGTAGCGTTCACCAATCCGTGAACGCTGCCATTGTATCTTCATTATCAAAATCTAGGAGAGATAGAGGCCTTGAAAAGATTATCTTTGCTGGCTAAGATTATGTGCCTTCCTTGCACACTCCTTCCCCTTGGGCTTCTCTCCGAGCTTCTCGTAGACCTCACCTAACTGGGCCCATGTGGTGGCGTTCGAGGGATTAATCTGGGCTGCCTTGGTGAACGCCTCCTTTGCCTCGACATATTCACCTATTAGGAGATGCGAAAGGCCGAGACAATGCCAAGCAGCGGCATCAAGAGGTTTGAGGTGCACAACATTCATGTACGCCTCTTTTGCCTCAACGTACTCCTCTAGGAGGCTATGAGCAGTACCAAGAAGAGTCCAGGCTACCACATCTGTTGGGTTTAGACGTACTACTTCCCGGAGCGTTTCTCGAGCCTGTGGATACCTTTCTGCGAAAATATAAGCGAGGGCGAGTTTATGTCCTGCCTCTTTATCGGTAGGAGTTCGACGGAAAGCTTCCTTGGCCTTAGCGATTTTTTCAGGGGGTTCCGGATTGTTCACTCGAATGACCGAGATATTCTCTTGTAAAGGATGCACATAAACGATGCGGTCCACGCGTGTTTTTGTGATTATTTCTTAGCGTTATCAAAGGTAACCTTTTGTGCCTTCCGTTTAAAGAGTAGCGCCCTAACGGTGTCGCCAAGCTCTTCATAGACTTTAGCGAGACCCATCAAGGCATCAGCAAAATCAGGATAAAGTTTTACAGCCTGGTTAAACGCTTTCTCAGCCTCGACATATTCTCCCCGTTGGAGATGATCTAGGCCCAATTGGTGCCAGGTAGCTGGGTCCTCTGGGTTGGGTTTTATGGGTACACCACTCAAGGAGGACTTCCCAATATTTTTCTCGTCTTTCAAGAAATCCACCGTAAAGAGACATCTGCAAAAGATGTTTTAGGTCTTTCTCGTGCTCAAGTATATTGTACCTGTATTTGAGGAATACGGTAAGAAGAAGGCACAAAAACTAATAGGGTTGATAATACGAATGGGAGGTGGTGAAGCTAATTTGACATCAACAAAACAGGAGCTTCGGGATTTAATAGGTCGGATAGATCAAGTACTTGCAGATGGAGTCGTAGAAGAAGAGGAGTTTCGAGAGTTTGAAGTTCTCATCCTTGAGTCGCTCCGTGCGATTCTAAAAGCCTTGGCAAAAGATTAGCTAGTCTGGACTAGGTTAATGTATTTTCATCCCTTTGAGTGATGGTGATTCAATAGGGCAAGCTTAGCAGTGTGGCTATTCAACAACGTAGAGATGACTAACCAAATTGAAATATGTATTATACAGCAGAGGCGCCAAACACAATGTTGGAGTTCTCAAGGGCAATTCCGTTTATCCAGTTCCTAATATCCCTGATTTACTAACCCTTCTTCGCGAATCATCATCTAGTGCTCTTGCAGAATCAGCCCTCCGAGACAAAGCAAAGATATTACCACTCGATAAGGTTCGCCTCCTCGCACCAATACAAAGACCACCAAAAATCATCTGCCTCGGATTGAACTTTGCAGATCACGCAGAGGAAACCAGACAACCGCTTCCTAAAGCACCAATACTATTCTCCAAGCCCCCAACAGCAGTCATTGGTCCTGGCGATGCGATAGTCCTCCCTAAGAACTCACAGGTAGATTACGAAGTAGAGCTAGCAGTTATTATTGGAAAGGGTGGCCGCCACATTCCTGAAAATCGGGCTTTAGACCATGTAGGTGGCTACACGGTTTTCAATGACATTTCGGCGCGTAATTATCAATTTCGTGACCGGCAATGGTTCCGAGGTAAGGCCTTTGACACCTTTGCACCTATGGGTCCGTGTCTTGTTTTGGCTGACCAAATTCCTGACCCGCATAACCTCAGACTTCAACTTCGCCTGAACAACATTACTCTTCAGGATAGTACAACGGCGAACATGATTTTTACAATCCCTGAGATTATCTCTGACATATCAACTGTGTTGACACTTGAAACTGGTGACGTTATCGCAACGGGAACGCCGTCAGGAGTTGGATTTGTTAGAAAGCCCCAGCCGATATTCCTGAAACCCAAGGATATTGTAGAGGCAGAAATCGAGGGTATCGGAATTCTTCGCAACCCTGTTTCAGGTTAGCAGATCCTGAGATTTGAACACGAAACAAGCTTAAAGCCCTTTCAGGAGGAGGATACTATAGAGGTGCGCTTTGTGGCAACCAATCTTGAGAAGCTGTCTCGAAAGGAATTGTACAAAATAATTGATGCCTATGCCAAGGCTTGGCAAGCCATGGATTCATGTTATTTTCTAGCCCTTGAAGAGAAGTACGGAATCGAAACTGCAATCGCGATGGATATTGAAGCGTGGCGCCGATTTTCTCCTATTGAAGCAAAACGCATCATGCGAGAGTTCGGCATTCCTAAGAATTCAGGCTTGGAGGGACTGAAGAAAGCATTACAGTACCGAGTGTATGCTCGCCTTAATACGCAATCTATTGAAGATGTCGATGAAACCCAATTCATTTTCAGAATGGAAGAATGCCGAATTCAAGTAGCACGAAAGCGGAAAGGATTAGCTGATTTTCCCTGCAAGCAAGTTGGAATAGTAGAGTACACCGAGTTTGCCCGAACAATTGATCCACGTATTAAAACTCGATGTATAGCCTGCCCACCAGACCCCCACCCCACGGATTACTGGTGCGCGTGGGAATTTACCATAAAATAGTTGTGCTAGGGTGCCTAATTCTAAGCACCCTAGACTGAAGGGTAATTGGAGACTAATGATAGCACTAGATGATGTCATTCATTCCCAGGTTTCGTTCACTAGGAGAACGTTAAGCGATAAGGGTCACTAGTTGGAGCTTCTACTAGTTGTCATTCCTCCAAGTATTCTTACTAAGAGGAATATGACAAAGACGGTTACTACGATATATATCGCTTCCAGTATGAGGCCTCCAATGGGGAATGGTCCAAGTATGGTGCCAAATATTGGGATTCCTTCTCCATTAGGTGGGAAGTAGAATTCGTCCCATGGAAGTCCTCCGATGAGCATACCGAGGATGGGCATTATGAATACATCAATAATTGAGGTGATGAACGCACCAAGGCGCTCACCAATGATGAACGCTACAGCGAAGCCAATGACCTGGGCGCGTTCAAGGAAGTCCTTGAAGTCGTCAATCATCCCTGCGCCTTTCTTAACTGGTTCAGGTTGGACCGCTGCTCTGATGAGTCGTAGTTCCGCTAGTATCTTGTCATCTGTAGTCGTTGCAGCTGTGTCTTGTGCTATTGGTTCTTCTTTCGGCATATCAATCACTTTTAATGAAAGATTCTGGTAACATACTCTTTAAAGTTTAAAAAGGATAGGAATGTCCACGGAACTCGAGTTCTATCTTGCAAAAAGATTAAACTAAGTTTGGAATAGAGTTCACCTTCCCGTTGTAAAAGGGTTTATTACTAAATTAATCAAAAAATCGAGGTATCTAATGTTGAAGCTCTCTACTCCATTAATTCTTGTAAACCTGAAAACATATTCGCAGAGTCTAGGCGAGAAAGCGGTTCATCTTGCAAAGATGGCGGAGCAAGTTGCGAAGGATACTAGAGTGTGCATTGCTCTAGCACCGCAAATGTCGGACTTGCATCGGGTCGCAAACGCTGTGGATATTCCAGTGTTTGCCCAGCACGTCGATGCTGTTAAGCCGGGCCGAGGCACAGGCGCAATCCTTGCCGAAGCAGTTGTTGAGGCTGGTGCTATTGGCACATTACTTAACCACAGTGAGCGTCAGCTTCGCCTTGTCGACCTAGAAGCCTCTTTGCTCCGGGCAAAAGAGGTGGGGCTAAAAATAGTGATTTGTAGTAATAACAGGGCTGTTAGCGGGGCCGCCGCAGCTCTTGGCCCTGATTTCATTGCAGTTGAGCCACCTGAACTCATCGGTACAGGAATTCCCGTCAGTCAGACCCAGCCCGAAGTTGTCACAGCTACTGTAGAAACCATCCGCAAAATCAATTCTCAAGTGATTCCATTATGTGGTGCAGGTATCTCAAAGGGAGAAGACGTTGCTGCGGCACTTAAATTAGGCACCCAGGGAGTTCTCTTAGCTAGTGGCGTAGTGAAGGCTCCAAACCCAGAGCAGGTGCTACGTGATATGGCTAAGCATGCTAAACCATAGTATTACTTGGGGTTTCAATCTCCGCTATCAACAGCCTTCAATGATAGACTTTGTTCACTGAATGGCTATCTTGACCGATTATGGTTCCCTACGACGACTTTCGATTTCTGCGTATAGTTCCATCTTCGCCTGGCGGTGTTGTTCAACTGCAATAGCTATATCAGCGATTAGGCTTGTCATTTCTGTATCATTAAGCTTGATGGTCTGTGCATTTCCCTCCCCATCTGCAACTCGGAGAAAGAACCCCCCTTCCTTTACAAACCGATCCTTCTTCCTGGTAGGTAAATAGTCATCTACTGTTAGAACCGATGAAATCTTCTGCTCAAAGAAGTGTACAATCTCGCTTATCTTCACCAAGGTTTACACCTAATTAAAATTGTATTTTGGTGCATAAATAATTCACGTTGAGCCACAAAGAGAGAAAATCATCGATTCAGTAAATCCATCTCTTCATCTTCGGTATCCTTTTATCCTGATTTACGCCTTCTTAGTACGAGTTTCGATAATTGATAGCCTTGTATCCTCATGAGGAGAAAGTACCACTGTGTTCAGACACAGCTATCCGACTAAGAAACTCCAAAGGTTCAGGGGAAAAGACTATGACTAGATGGTTTAAGCGCAAAAAGAAGCCCGGACCAGAAAGCAGGGACGAAGTTGATACCGTACTTGACGAGGATGAGCTTGACGAGGATGAGCTTGACGAGGATGGAGTAGCGACGGAGGAGCAGTCTGCAACAGAAGATGTCCCTCTTCATCCTAAGGAGGAGATGATTGAATCCTTCATAAGCAGGTTGAACGAAATTCTGTCAGAGATAGCTGATGAAACCAAAGTCGTAAAGACTACTAGCATTCAGTTAATTGTTGGTGGAATGCCTATACTACTTAGCAAAGAACGTATAGAAGCTCTGAGCCTCTCACGAGAACGAAGTGTAAGAGCAGATGTGTTCATCAGACTTTCAGAGGAGGCAGCAAAAGCACTTGCAGAGACCAAGTCGGTCGAAGAATTCGGGCAGCTCTATCGTAAAATGGTAAGAGCAAGGGGTACCACTTCTTATGTTGCTCTGAAACTTCAAACTGATTTAGATGATCTTCGAGGTCGCGGATATTTCAAAGTTGAACTCCTCCGTGCGCTCATTGATGCCTAGTTTACACCCCAACTTAAGGTGATTTTTCATTGGAAACCTAGAGAGGATTGCTTCATTGATTATTGTGGCGAGATTGAAGGCGCAAAATTAGTCGAATCAAAACAGCACCTAAATAGAAATAACAAGTGTTCTAGATAGGGTGAAGCATCATTGTATTTTTTTCATGATTCATTGTTCTTCTCATTATTTTTCTTCTCAAGTAAAAGCTTATATCCAGAAGAGACAGTTTAGAAGATAACTCCGAGGTTTGAACCATGGAGAGATCGAAAACAATAATGTGGATACTCATCATCCTGCTGATTGCCATTGTGATTACTGGTATACTCACTGTAGTCCTATACACTCCATTCTTCTTGCTACTATTCGCTGTGTTCATAATTCTAGTGATTATCTTCCTACTACTCCTTTGCTGGTGGCGAACACTAGAAGACAAGCCTGCAGCGAAGCCCAAACCAAAGCCTGCAGCGAAGCCCAAACCAAAGCCCAAAGCAAAGACAACTACTCGCAGAACCACAAGGGCTAAACCAAAGCCAAAGATTACTGGAACAAAGCCAGTAGACGAGGTAGAGGGAATCGGAGAAGTCTATGGCGGTAAACTACGACGCGCCGGCATCAAGTATGTTGAGCAGCTAGGTAAAGCTTCAGCCACAAAGGTAGCTTCTACCTGTGATGTTCCAAAGGACACCGCGCAGAAGTGGGTTTACATGGCCCGTCTTTTAGAGGTTCCATCTGTTGGCGAGGAAGATGCTGAAGCACTAGTCCTAGCATGCGGGATTACCACTCGAAAACAGCTTTCCGAAGCAGACCCAGCCACCCTATATCGAAAGATTAGCCGCGCTGTTGCAGCCGGAAAAGTCATCATTCCGAAGGAATACAAATTCACAAGAGCGATGGCTGAAACCTGGGTAAAGGATGCCTAAATGAGATGTATTCGATTTGCAGGGAGTCATGTTTCTGCCCCTCGCAGCGATACACATCTTCTCTGGTGGAGTCCCTAACGGCTTATAGAGCTGCTCTGGCATACTAGGTGTGTCGGTGCCCCCTCCTATAATCGGTGGGATGAATATGAGGGCAGCGATGCCCTCCTCTCTTTCTTTTTCTATATTGGCACGAAAAGATTTTAGCCTAATCCACACACCCCCAGGAAGGTTCAGGTTCCAGTAGGACGATTCCTTAGAGGTATTCTAATGACTTCTGAAGAACCCAAGCAATCACGAAAACGTCGAATATTAGATGCGATTCACCTCTTCATTTCCCATCATGAGGGGTCATACCTAAGTCGATGTTGGCACTTCACAGTACGTGGTCACACATTACATGTCTGTGCACGTTGTTCAGCGCTCCTCCTTGGCGTAATCCTTGTTGTTGCTTCTCGGTTCTGGATAATGAACCTCCCGAGTACTCCTCTAACCTCAATCTTTATTTTCCTAGCTAGCCTCTCAGCTATTCCGATTACACCACTTACTTTCTTTTTTGCGTTCCTAATCAGCTTACCTGCAACCATTGATTGGTCAACTCAGACTCTTTATGTTCGTGAAAGCCGCAATACTGTCCGGGCAATCACTGGGTTACTCCTTGGCTTCGCCGTGGGTTATGTTCTATCATCCTTCAACATCTTCTATATGCTGTTGGTTCCCATTCTATACGCTGGGTGGGTTCTGGGTCTTTCGATAATAGCTTCAAGGAAAGGGCGGCATCTCTATGTGGAGGAAGGTGAAGAGGAGTCTTTTTAAGGGGATTCTCTTTCGTAACACAGTACATTCCTCATATTGAGGTGCTGGAACAACATGTCTGATTCGCCTGAATCTAGCAAGACCTTCGTAGCAATTGAAGTCGGTGACCTACTTGGACAAGGCGCTGAACTTGGCGACGCTCTTGTGTCCTTCTTGTCAGAGAAACTTTCGAGTGATGTAAAAATCACAAGGGCAGAAAAGGAAGTCTACATCCGCAGTGACAGTCCACACAATCCTTCGAAAACTCAGCTACGGGTCTACCTCAAACGATTTCTACACCTCAATGATTTACGCAGTGACCTGAAAGTAATTTCACGGAGCAAAGATCGATTCGCGTTAATCGAATTCACAGTAATCGAGTATGTAACAGAATAGCTCTCCTTATGCAAACCTAGTTGGTTTGTAAGTTTTTCAGCTGTTCGGCTATGAAGTCCTACAGACCCAGTAATACCCAGCCTTTTATGGAGTAGTTATTGTATTAGCAGTCTGTGAGGAGGCTGCTCTATTGCTACACTTGAAAATCTTGGTCTTAGGACCTGAAGGCACTGGAAAAACAACAATGATTCACCGAGTCGCAAGAAACTCGTTCTCTGTTGAGGTAAATGGTAAGACCGTGGGTCTAGATTTTGGCGTTCTAAGAACCGACGGCTTACAGGTTCATATTTTCGGTTGCCCTGGGATGCGCCACTTCAATCTAGTTCGGAAGGCTTTATCAGTAGGAACCCATGGCGTTGTTCTTGTCGTAGACAGTACAGATGCTCAATCTATTATCGAGGGCGAAGCATACCTTCGAGATATCTTTGGAGCAAACGTACCTCCCTTTGTAGTTGCTGCTAACAAACAGGATCAAGCGGGGGCCTTGTCTCCACAGGAAATCCAACAGCTACTGACAACAGCTGCACCAGTTTATCCAACATCCGCACAAAGGGGTGACGGACTCGAAGCACTACTACGCGCCCTGATTCAACTCCTGCTTCGCTTTGGGAAAGGCCGAGATATCGCTTCACTCCAGCACGCCTAGTAATTAGGATAAGGCTTATCAACCCTCACGGCAAAGTGAGGAGCTGTAGGTATCTTCTTTGTTGAGGTTAATTGAAATGGTAACACAAATCGAAGACAGACAACTAGAAGAGTATGTTAAAACCCATGAAATTGTCGTGTTGGATATTTTCACGACTTGGTGTGGACCTTGCACGACTCAAGCAGCAATTCTCACTGGTCTCGAAAGTGAAGTGGATTCAAAGCGAGTTTCAATAATCAAGATGGATGCTGATCAATGTCCTACAACGTGTCAACGCTTTGGCGTGACAGCTATTCCAACAGTTGTTCTCTTCAAAGAAGGGAAAGTAGTCACGAACCACGTTGGCGTTTGGTCGAAAGCGGATTTATTACGGGAAATTGAAGCCTTACTCTAGAACTCTTAAGGGAAGGTTATCAATAGTATTTACGTAGCAATTCTAAAATTCTCTATTTGGGGTTGAATCAATGCAAACGGTGGCAGATGAAGATATAGCGGGAATCGAATCAGTGCTAGAAAATCTAGCTGCGGAAGTTGAGGGAATATTAGCAACTCTAGTATTAACAAGAGCTGGACTTCCGATATGCTCAAAACTTGCAAAGGACGACGTAGACGAAGCCTATTTGTCAGCCAGCTTAGGCACACTGCTCAGCGTAACTGTAGAATTATCAGATAAAGTTTTCATGCACCAACCCTCTCGAGTGATAGTAGATACAAAATTAGGAAGTATGATACTTCGCGCTATTAATGAGGATATCCTGATTGTCATAATCTTCAAGAAACAACACTTAGGAAGTATACTACTTATCCTGGAGTATGCTGCTGGTCGAATAGCCCAGCTACTCTCATAAACGGACTACTTCGCCCTGAAGCTGAACTAAATACTGATTGGTGACCTAGAAGAAGAAGGTTCTACGCTTGGGTTTGTCTTCTGAATCTTCTGATGACCCCTCGCTTGCTATAGGCTGAGAGGATTCAGGAGAGGTCGCTGTTGGCACCTCGGGGATTGGTGGAATCTCTGGTGCGGGTGTAACTTCTGACACTGGTGGCATCTCTGGTGCGGGTGGAAGTTCGGGCTCTGGTGCGGATGTAACTTCTGGCATAGGGGGAAGCTCCGGCTCTGGTGTGGGTGGAAGTTCGGGCACTGGTGGCATCTCTGGTGCGGGTGGAAGTTCGGGCTCAGGTTCAGGAACTGTTCCTGGAAACGGTTCAGGTTCAGGTATCGGCTCTCGTATTGGTTCAGGCTCGGGAGTAGGTATCGGCTCTTCTTGAACAGGCGCAAGAAAGACCTCAGGTGCAGGATGCGTTACAGGCGCTGGCTCTCTTGTGGGCTCAGGGGTTGGAGGGCCTTCAGGAAATACGACGGGCTCTCTTGTGGGCTCAGGGGTTGGAGGGCCTTCAGGAAATACGACGGGCTCTCTTGTGGGCTCAGGAGTAACTGGGCCTAATTCAAGAGGAGGAGAAAAGGCTGGAACACCAAGCTTGCCGAAAGTAAGTCCTAGAATTTCCTGTAAACAAGGACCACATCGTTTACGAACAGCATCCAGTGCCTCGCTTATAAATTGGTCAAGAGAACGAGGCTCATCGGGATTCTTCTCCTTCCAAAAAAGGAACGTCTCGACCATTCTTAATGCGTCTCGGACACCGCTCCAGTACTCAGGGCTGACATCAATCTGGGACATTTAACATAACCTAGTTAACGTCGGATATATAATTGACTACCAAATGCGAGTTTAAAATCTTTCCCACGCACCTGTCATATTCTCAGCTATTAAAACATCAAGGAGAAAGGCATTAAAGCAGGCTTTGAGCTGAACAGCAATATTCCGCGCCCAACATTGAGGCGCAAGATGATGTGTAAAATATGACAAAATCCTTACTTGACAATATCATGACTGTGTGCTTACGGCGTGGTGTACTTTTCCCCACTGCCGAAATATATGGAGGTCTAGCAGGCTTTTATGACTTTGGACCCATTGGAACCAGACTGCGGAACAACCTCATTCACCTCTGGCGACAACACTTTATCGAGAGTCAAGATTTTGTCTATGAACTGAGCGGAACAACGCTCCTTCCCGCATCTGTCTTCAAAGCCTCTGGTCATCTTGACCATTTCACCGATCCATCTGCTGAGTGTCCTCGCGGTCATGTAACTCGTGTAGACCAACTAATCGAGGAGAAACTCAAAATACCCGCAGAAGGGAAATCCAATGAAGAGCTAGCCAAAATCGTTCGTGAACAGAAACTGCGATGCCCTATATGCGGGGAACCTCTTAGCGAGGTACGAAGTTTCGGGTTGATGTTCGGAACTAGTGTGGGGGGCGAACGACGCCAAGCATTCTTGAGACCTGAAACAGCTCAGAATATCTTTGTCGCCTTTCGACGCATCCAAACTTCTACCAGAGCGCAGCTACCATTAGGTGTTGCCCAAATTGGTAAGTCTTATCGGAATGAGATTTCGCCTCGCCAGAGCGTCGTTAGAGTTCGAGAGTTTGGTCAAATGGAGATTGAATATTTCATAAATCCTAACCAACTAGATGAGTGTCCTCTCTTTCCCGACTTGAAGAAGGTCAAATTGCCCATAGTTACGCAGGAAATTCAACAAGAAGCAGCAGAAAAAGGCAGTACCGAGTATTCAACCATCCTAGTGACAGTTGAGGAAGCGTATAGGAAAAGGATTGTTCCAAACCAGTGGATGGCCAGTGTGCTTGGAAATGAGATGGTATTCATCCCAAAGTTGGGAATCCCTAGGGAGGCTATAAGGTTCCGTCATATGCGCCCAGAGGAAACCCCGCATTATTCAGGGGGAAACTTCGACTTAGAAATTCAACTGAGCATAGGCTGGAAAGAGGTAATAGGTAACGCTTATCGTCGAGATCATGACCTCCAAGCTCACATGAAGGGAAGCCAGAAAGATCTTAGTGTTGACATAGAAGGTACTAAGGTTATACCACATGTGGTTGAACCTTCCTTCGGCATCGAACGCCTCCTCTATTGCGTCCTAGAACACACCTACCGACCAAAAAGCGAAGAGCGAGGCTGGACTTGGTTTCAGTTTCCGACTCAGATGGCACCCTTCGACGCAGTCTTTCTACCTTTACTTAAGCGAAGCGAACTTGAAGAGATTGCATATGCTCTCTATAAGAAATGTCAGCAACAAGGACTTGCAGCCTTGTACGATGAAAAGGGAAGAATTGGTCGGCGGTACGCGCGAGCTGATGAAATAGGTATACCGTCTGCTGTCACGATAGACCCTCAGACACTAGAAGATGACACAGTCACTCTTCGCTCAAGAGATACCGCAGAGCAGACACGACACCATCTAAAAGAGATTCCTAGCATTCTTCAAGAGATAAAGCAGAGCAAAGGCTTTTAACTAAACTCAAAGCTTCTTGTGAGAAGAACTAGTGGTTATACTTCTTGGTTGGTATAAATGAGTGAGTTTGGTTGGCGCGAAAGGATCAAGATTTACTGGCGAATGGCTGATCTCGGATCACTCACTAGGCGTTATATTGTAATTGGTGCCTTCGACGGTGCATTGACAATTGTCGCGATTGTGTTGGCCGCTTTGGCAAGCGTACTACTCGCCAGCAGTCTCATTGACCCTGAAACAATTATCATTTCAGGCCTCGGTGCTGCAGTTGGTCTTGCTATCAGTAGTGGTTGGGGTGCGTATGAGGCAGAACGTGTTGAACGTCGCCTTGAACTAGATGAATTAGAACATGTTATGCATCGTTCAATGGAGAAGAGTCTACAAGTTCAAGCGATTCGTTTCGCAACGCTTTGGGGCGGTTTAGTACATGCAATGGCTCCACTTCCAGCCGCATTAATTCCCTTAATACCGATAGTAATATTTCCCGCAGAGTTTGTAATTGCCGCTATATCCTCTGTTGTTATAACCTTAATCTTTCTGATGTGCTTGGGAGTCTGGATGGGGCGCACTGCAAAAATTAACCCACTTACAACTGGGTTACGAATGGTCCTAGCAGGTTTGATCACTGCTGCAATATGTGCAGTGATTGGGGCTGTGCACTAAAACCTCTTGACGCTAGGAATCTTGGGTGATATATCTTCGAATTGACGCGTTTAGAAGTTCGCTGACAAGTTTTCCGTCAACTCTCCCTCTAACCTGCTTCATCACAAGTCCCATCAACGGACCCAGTGCACGTTCTCGGCGCTCGGTTATCAGCCCCTGATTTTCTTTGACAATCTTCTCAACAATTTCCACAAGCTGCTCTCTTGTTATTCCACCCAAGTTTAAGGCTTGTATAGCGTCATCAATAGTTTTGGTGGAATTGCGAGCTAGCCATGTGATTATGTCAGGGATTGCCTCCTTAGCAAATTTTCCCTCAGCTAGCCTGTCAAAGAGTCTCAGAATCTGTTCTTCAGGTATTTTCTCGACCTCAACACCATCCCGGTCTAGACTCCGCCATGTTGACTCGAGCGTTGCAGCGGCAGTAACCGCAACTTCGGTATGCTTGATAGCTATTTCCTCAAAGAGATCTATTCGAAGTGACCGGATCATGACGTGAGCAAGTTCATCGCTTAACCCAAAGACCTCTCGGAACTTTTGCAGCTTTTGCTCGGGCAATTCTGGGAGGCGTTTCCGGATTGCTTTCAACCTCTTTTCTGTAATCGTTACAGGTGCTACATCCGTTTCTGGGTACATCCTCGCTGCTCCCGGTCTTGGTCTTGCGAATTTTGTGGTCCCATCCTGTAATGGTCCTCGGGTCTCTACCGGTACTCCTTTGAGTGCCTCCTTGGCACGATTAGCTACAGCTTTTAGGGCCTCCTTTGCCTGTTCCTCTTTGGCTGCTACCAGAATGACCGCATCCTCTTGGCTAACTTTTAAACGAGTTCGTAGCTTCTCGACCTCCTCTGCTGTTATTCCGTATTTTGGTAGCTCGTCTGTATGGAAAAGGCCCTTGACATCACCCCAGAAACGTGCATAGTCAGCAAACTCTGTTCCTAGACGACGACCTGGTTGCAGTTCGCGCCCCACCAAATTAGCAAATCCTGGTAGTACAAGAGCAAAAATCCCCTCTTTGCGCTTCAAAGCCCCTTTGATTACTTTGCTTTTACATCCCTTGAACAATGCTGTAACATTGTGGCTCTTTGATTTAATCTTGCTTGTCTTGATTCCTCGTTGACGTAGTTCGTCGCGGATCGCAAGAAGAGTGAGCTGCCTTTGAACCTCGTATTCAACGACATTACTGATTAGGTTGAGTTTCTGAACACCTTTGATTTCTATTATTGCGCCTCCTCTGATGGAGACATTGACATCCTGGCGGATTGTCCCTAATCCTCGTTTTACCTTTCCTGTCACGCGTAGGATTTGACCTAATCGAAGCGCTACCGTTTCTACTTCTTCTGGGTTCTTCATGGCAGGTCCTGTAGCAATCTCGATTAGGGGGATACCAAGGCGGTCTAGCCGCCAGCGAATCTGGTTATTCTCTTCACCAATTTTACGAGCTGCATCCTCCTCCAAACAAATGGTTTGGATAGGGATGGTTTTTCCTTCAACTTCGAGGGTACCGCCAAAGGCGATGACTAGGGTGCGTTGAAAACCAGTTGTATTGGAGCCGTCAATAACTAGCTTGCGCATTACTTGAATTTCGTCGACGGGTTGCGAACCTAACAGGAGGGCAAGTTCCAGAGCGATATCTACTGCCTCAGAGTCAAGTGGGTGTGGGGGTTCCTCATCCTGTTCTACAAGACATATCGTGTCGTCATAAGTTTCGTAGATGTGAACTCTGCCCTTCTGAAATTCAAACAGTGCTGCGGGGTCTATTTCTCCCAACTCACTTTGTGTGGGTCTTAATTGACGAAGAAATACAAAATGTGGATCATCCTCTCTTGTTAGTGTAGGGCAATTACAGAACAGCTTAGACTTGGTGTCTAGTTGTTGATGGATTTCGAGACCAACGAGAAGACCTACCTTTTCATAGTCGATTTTAGTCATTCACTCACTTTCTCCTGGAACTGGCTTCGTCTCGTACTATCAGTGATTTCTCCTGCAATATTCTTTAGCATGTAACTCCGGATGTCGTCAGAGTTTCGAGTTTGTCCCAGCACCCACATCAGCTTTACAAAGGCCGTTTCAGATAACATATCCTCTGCTGGGATGACGCCTCGTTGAACTAGCTCTACACCAGTTCTATAGACGCGCATCTGGACGCGTCCCCAGATGCACTGAGATGTCATTACAATAGGGATATCCTCCTCTTGGGCACGTTCAACAGAGGGGAGAAGAGATTGGGGTGCATGGCCTAACCCCGTGCCTTCGATTACAATGCCGTGGTAACTCCTATCAATTAGAGAATCAAGTAGGTCGCCAATTATTCCTGGAGTGGATTTGAGGAGTGCAACTTTCGGGTCGAATTTTGGTTGTAAACGTAGCTCACGTTTTGAATCTCGTGAATGGTAGCTTGAAGGCTCTGCTAACATGTGAACTTGCCCATTTTTCACCTCACCTAGAAGATCCGCATTTACGGTTTGGAATGCATCACGGCGGCTAGTGTGACATTTACGTACTTTCGTGCCCTTGTGTAAGGCAATGCTTGTGTCATCTGGTGTGCGATGCATCGCTACGACAACTTCAGCAAAGGGGCCCCGGGATGCTGCTGTAACTGCTGCGGTCAGGTTGAGTGCTGCATCCGAGGAAGGTCTGTCAGAAGAGCGTTGCGCCCCAGTAAGCACGACGGGGCGTGGTAAATCTTGGAGAGCGAAACTAAGCGCCGCAGAAGTATAGCCTAAGGTGTCAGTACCGTGAGCTATAACCACGCCCTCTGACTCTGACAAATGCTTTGCAACTCGTTTCGCAAGTTCACTCCAGTGGCTTGGTTGAATATCCTCACTCAAAAGGCTGAACAGCACTTCAGCTCGAATGTTCACCAAGTCACCAAGCTCAGGGACTACCGTGTAAAGGTCTTTAGCGCTCAGTGCTGGGTTTACAGCGCCAGTGTGGTAATCCACACGGCTCGCAATGGTTCCTCCGGTAGAAAGGATGCTGACCCAAGGCAATCCACTTTTCGTCTTGAGGGAAGTCGTTGGGAGTTCCGGTTTTACCGGAGCCCCTTCCGCTATACGTTCCAAGCGTTTGATGTGTGATACGCGGATACCCAAGTTATAACCATTGTCCAGTTTTACTACGAGGTGTTGATCATCCGAGCCGATTTCTGCGCGGGGAATAATGATCCCTTCAAAGGTGCTCTGCGAGGTTTCGATGCGGACTCGATCACCTACTTTAACGCCTGCCTTTTCCATTGATTTACGAGCTACACCTAAGTAGCCCTCAGAGTCATGATCACTCATTGTTAATGAACCGCCTTTCATGGAAAATGGCGGTGTCACTGCTTTTAGCGCTTTGCATAAGGCGTGTTTTCTCTCTCAGCTCTGTGAAATTAGTGAGTTCTACAATCTTCGGAAACGCCATCTGAGTATTACGAGGATGATGACGAGTACAATGAAACCGACAGCGATTATCATCAAGAATATCTCACTGGAAAGAAGACCAGCACCAACAGTTATCGTATCAGTTGATGTTGAACGGAAATACTCGTAATCTAGAACGTCTGTAGCACTGATTTCTGCTCCTTCAAGGATGAATGTTCCCTGCTGAAGCGCCATCAGCACATATTGCATAGTAACCGATTCGCCCGCAGCAAGAGATGAGAGGACAAGGGAGGCGCTGCCGCTAACTAGATCAAAGGCACCAGATAAGATACTACTGAGATCTCTGACCTCAATGTTATAGAGTGGGCGTGTACCCGTGTTGAAGAATGTGACGTTTATTACCACTGTTTGTCCCCGTGCTATACTGTTGCTACTGATGTTGCGTGTTATCTCTAGCCCACCAGTTGACTGACGGAATTTAATCAGTAAATCGAAATCCTGATCGGTCTCGTTGATAACGAAGTATTCTTCACCAATAGGGAATTGTGGAAACGAGACATTAGGGTAGAGATAACTTGGTGTCGCGTTATAAACTACTCGATCATAAGGTGCTTGAATTGTGAGTGAAGCATTACCTGAGAGGGTTAGGGGGGTTGCTTGTCCAAAGGCCCGAGCTAGACTAAAGATATAGTCTGCTCCTTGAAGTTTAGTTGCATTTCGCATGGTATAGGAGAATTCTAGCCCTCCGCCTGTATCGTTCCAGTGCATGAGAATGCGCCATTGGGTTGCATTCTGGACTATGCCTGTGGCATTGAAGCCATCTGCAAGGAAAGCCGTTCCATTACTTACCAGGTGAAAGGTCGTGTTCAGAAACTCTTCTGAAGAGGCTATGGCATCTTCAAATACCCAATGGGTTTCGTTTTCATAGTCATCGAAATTAAAGATGCTCAGTGAAGGCCAGCTAGCGAAACGGACATAGTTCTCCATTGTGAAGTTTAGAAAATCAGCTACTTCTTCACTTGTCGTTTCGTTATTACCTATCTTTGCATCGATTGTTGCGTTTCCTGGGTTTCCTGGCCACACACCGCCTTCTATGGTTCCATTATCGGTCCAATCGGTAAGGAATCGAAATGGGGAAATATAAAGAGCCCACGGTTTGCCCTTCCAAGATACGTTGACCGAGTCATTATAGAAGTATTCTACTAGCGCTTTGACATTGCGCCAGTCAGGGGTACCTGGTGGGGGAGGGGTTATGTCATTAGGAGCTTCGATGGCTATTGATGTCTGAGGGGAGGTAGCCTGTCCAGAGGAGGACGGAATCAGTACTCCGGTATGGGAGGTCACCACAGGACTTGCTAGGAGAACTGTAATCAGTATCAATACTGGGAAATAAACTGAGTATCGTGTCATCCAGCTCGCACCATCACAAACGAATACATCATTAGTTTAGTCTTTATGTTGCCACCTTCGTTTTTAAGCGAAAGTTCTTCTACGGGGGATGAAAACTCTTAGAAAAGTCTTTTCATAGAATCAGGGAAAAGAGCCTAGGACCCAAAAGGAGTGAGAAGGTATACCAGCTCTTCCATTTTACAGTGAGCGAAACACAAACCAATAATATAATCGCAAGGGGGCTTCTAGTATTTAGCCTCCTGCAATGATTGGAAGAACAAGGACACGTTGCCCTTCGACAACTTCGTCATCTAGTGTAGCTCGCTTCCCATCTACCAACACAACGAAGTGACGGTGCAGCAATCCAAGATCATTGAGAAGTTTTCGAATCGTTTTTGTTTCAGTTATATGAATTTCAGAGACGTTTCCCGGGATTGTAACCGCCGTGAAATCAACTTCAGGTTCCACAATATCACCCAAGCCTTGCACCTTAATGTTAGCCAAAAGATAAAAAACTTACCTAGTATACCACTGTGGCAGCCAACCTTTAAGAAAACCTTTACGGTTTAACGAAAAGGTCTAAGAATGGGCCCGTGGCCAAGTGGATAAGGCATCGGCCCTCTAAGCCGAAAATCCAGGGTTCAAATCCCTGCGGGCCCGCCATTATATCCAATTAGAAGATTGTCAGAAAATCAGCCTTTTTACCCTTTCCAGGGTGAAAATGTAATAATTATAAGCTGGCACTGCTGACATAATCCTGTGTATCTGGTTTCAGCACTGTCTTCCGGAAGTATGGTGAATTTAGCTTGGACGAAGAATGTACTGTTCGAGAGGTAGGTTTGATAGCGCTCGGAGTCTCACTTGTACGAAAACAATACCATCAATACGAGAGCGCCACACAAGAATCTGAATTGATTCTCCGGGATGGTCTAGTTAGTGCCATTGAGACCTTTGCTCGAACGGTATTGAAGGATCAGGTTGAAACCTTCCTCATGACAGACCAAAAGATACTCATTATGGCTGGCGAAATTTTCATTGATAACAGAGAGGAAGCTATTTGTGTCTACGCTATTTGTGACCGGGCTGCTCCCGAGAAGCGAGTCCGGGAAGCGCTTAGCCGAATCCACACTGCGTTCTTGTCAAAATACCCCAAGGTTTCGGGCGTCGTCAGTCTAGAGCGATACAGTAATTTCGCTGAAACTATTGATGCCATTCTCGGCGATTTGGTGCTGCGGCCCCAAGACCGTCTTGATCGGTTATTATGATGTTTTAATTAATATGGGATGAAAAAGATGCTTGCTGTAGCTAACTTGGTTTGGATGAAACCTATTGGAGCTGCCTTCTTCTTTATTGTAGCACTGTTAGTGCTGAGAAAAGATGCACGCTACTCGTTGAATCAGCTTTTTGCCCTCAGCTTCCTTCTTTTCGGTGCCACTCAGATATTCGATTTTCTAAAGGATGTTCTTTGGAGTTACGGATACCCAGCAATCGTTCTCAGTCGTAATATCAGCGTTGTGACTGGAATCGTGTCAACTGGCTTGTTTTTACTCGTCGGTATCTATGTTCGGTATGGTGCACATCAAGCACTAAGACGAGAAATCCTCATTATCAATGCTATTTTATGGATTGTCCTATCGGTCATCGCCATCTTCGATCAGTCAATATCTGATACGCCAGATCCGGTGCTTCTAACAAGAATTTATACTGGCCTCTTTGGTATGATCGCCCTCTTCATTATGACCTCTGTCTTTGTCATTGCTTCAACTATCATGCTCTTCTCTGCATCACGAGATCTCACTGACCCTAAAAAACGCCGTTCCATCCAACTCCTCGCCCTAGGTATGCTGATTCTTGTTATTGGCGCCATCGCTTATGGCCTCGAAGGCATTTTCTCATCCATATTTTCGCCCCTAGACCCAATTCTCCTCTACATAACCCTCACAGGACTTATCGCTTGGCTAATCGGCGCAATACTCTGCCTCCTCGCCTTCCGCCACCGGTTCTAAAAAAGGTCTAGCGCGCAACCAGACTTACGCCTGGTTGCTGCTAGACTTTTGTGGGCTCTCCACTCCAGTATCATGGGTTTGGGGTAGGGTCGATAATTACTTCGCCTAGGTTCGAGAAATCTGTGAGGTCGTGTAATGTAAGTTTGTAGTTTGATAGTGTGTAGAGGATGTTACCAATATACAGCGCACGGTTGATATAGTAGGGTCTAAAGAACCAGGGGTCATCAGCAAGAGCGGTACAATTACTGATGTGTGATACTTGGTGGAGTAGTGTTAACGTGGGATTGGAAAGATCAAAGTGGAAGATATAGGCTCCCTGCCAGACATATTCTCCATATTCGTAGGGTGGAGGATTTGTGATGTTTTCTGGGTATTCTGCTAGTAATATTGGTAATACAAGAAGCTGTCTAGAGGAGTGAATAAGAATGGCTTTGTGGTCGTGTAGCAGAGCAGAATCAGTACTCCTTACGCCTATAGTGAAACGGAAGGGCTCTTCAGGCTGGCAAGGGTCTGTGATATCGAAGAGGCTGATTTTCACTCCTTGATACCACCACCAGCTTTGGTCTTCACTAATGGCAACATCTTTTCCGACACCTAAGAGATATTGATCACTGAGGGGATGCAGATAATCAGAGTAACCGGTTACTTCCAGTTCTCCAAGAAGTGAGGGATGCGTGGGTACGGACAAGTCGAGGACAAAAAGAGGGTCTGTCTTGTAGAATGTCACTAGGTAACCTAGTTCGCCCATGAATCGTACAGAGTAAATCCTTTCTCCTGGTGCTAGTCCTTCCAGACGCCCCTTGATGTCAAGGTGCATATTGAGGATGAACACATTACTAACCTGCATCTCTGTGGAAGATGTCACATCACTATTTGGTGAACTGCTACTTACCCAGCTTGTGGTTGCCACACGTAGATGGCCTCGGAACTCGTCTAGAGCAAACTGATTAATCAGGTATCCTGATACTTGTCCACTGGCCTCATACGTGATGGAGCCCTCCTCGATTTTACACCGGTGAATCACTGTGTTTGTACCTTCTAGCCCCTGTGTATAGATGGGGTATCGTGCACAAGCGAGGTACAGGTTTGTTAAGGACGTGTATATCACACTCGTTGAACGCCCTCCAAGGAAGGTTTCGATTTCGGGGGGAGCAGCTGCGTCTGTAACATCAATTCCAAGGACGATTGTGTAGCAGAAGCTATAGTCGTAGGTTCCTGCATCGTAGTATATTTCATTGGCAGGAATGACGATGTCCGTGTCACCAACGCTTAAGCTAGGTAATACGATAGTTCCGTTATCATCGGTAACCCAACGGTTAGCAAGGAAATACAGGTGATTATCAATAAGTCGGGCTCCAAGGTATTCGCCTTCCACGCGTATCTGTTGGTCAAGTTGTGGGTTAAAGGGGTTGGTCACATCAAATACTTCAATGGCTACTTCTTTTGGTTGTGGCCATTCTACTAGGTCGGAAAAGATTGTACTGATTACCACAAGTCTAGAGGAGTCGTATAGGAAGAGTGTGTTTGGTGAACCTATGGGTTGGAAGCGACAAACGATTCCCAACTCTTCTGCGGGAAAGCCTCGTATTACTACAACCTCTTCATCTGTTATCGTATAGATGTAGGTTCCATCATTCTTGACATGGTCAGGTTCATCAACTCCCTCAACCTGAACGTTTGTCGTTGAATAGCCTTGAGCGCCGGTTTCAGTGGCTGCTAAACCTGTATCTTCTGCCCAACCCCCTCCAAAGGGTTCACCGACGGTATAACCCTGGTTGGAAGAGTGGTGAGTTTGAATGAAGTATACCAACTCTGCAAAGGAATTGAATCGTTGAAGATGAATTGGCTGAATGAATCTGGAGCCAATATAGAAACCAGCTATTGTCGTGCCAGTTAGGAATATCCCGAGGATTACAAGAGTCCGTAGCGAAGGTAGTTTTCTTCGTAGTCTTTGTGCTCTGAAGGGGAATCTCAATAATGGCATGCCTTTTACTCATATTGTCTTCATTAATTATTCTAAAGTTTAGAACAGAATTACCCATTGTGTTCAACACTTTTGAACACAAAAACTAGAAAGGGCCCAATCCACCAGATTAATCGTTTAAACAGCTTTTTATGCCGCATCTATCAAACCGTCACAGGAATACAGCCTGGATTCAGCCCAAAGGGGTATTTGTAGTGTTTGAAATCATCTCAACGAAGCTGATTGCTCCAGATATCTACGAGTTCGAAATCCATGCACCAGAACTCGCATCGAAAGCTCGCGCAGGTCAATTCCTAATCCTTCGCCTCCATGAACAGGGTGAACGTATTCCTTTAACCTTCAAAGACTGGGATGCCGAGAAGGGAACGGTCACCATCATCTTCCAGGCTCTTGGTAAGTCAACCTTCGAACTAGCTAAAGCTAAAGCAGGCGATACCATCTGCGACCTACTCGGACCCCTTGGCACGGTGCCTCCAGTGAAGAACTATGGAACAGCAGTCGTTGTTGCAGGTGGATGCGGGGCT
>JABXGV010000282.1 GCA_016550485.1 archaeon | reverse complement strand
CCATAAGTTAGCACTTCGTAGATCCGCACCCGATAGTTTAGCATTATTTAGCTTTGCTCTTACTAGGTCAGCATTATGTAGTGTGGCTCTTGTAAGATGGGCTTCACAGAAATGAAAATCGCTTTCGTCGTGACGGAAGGAGGGACGTTGGGAGAGAATTTTCCCTTCGACGGGGGCGTGCCACCAACAGAAGTTCATACCAGGTTCAGCGGTGTAGTGACACTGCTCTCCCTCTTTGTGACAGTCTGCTGAGTGACGGTAAGTGTAGGTGCAAGTAGTCAACGGGGCTAAGAGTTGCTCCTGCCTATCTTTGGTTTCGGGTGGTTTTTTTGGAATCATGGTCCCTGTCACCTCTTTCGGGCTGTTGTGGGTGGTGGCTCCGCTTAAGCCTTCCGGAAAGGAGAAGACGGAACACTCCCTATTTATCTCGAAGCGATTATTTCGACCTAATGGCTGCACTGACAAGTTGATTCTTTCCCATACGAAGGTCAAGCTGGTTCTGGATTTAGAAAGTTGAATTCGTAGGGTTGGCTGTTCTAGAGTGGTGCCAGGGTTCTATAGGTATTCGGTAAGTGTCCCTGAAAGTAGTTTGATGAACCCTGGTATTATGAAGGTGAATCCGACAATGTAACTCCCAAACCACCACCAGGAAAGAGCCGTAGGCGTGACTAGCGTGCACATACATACATTCGATGAGGGCCTTATCCCGCAAATTTGTGGCGGCATCGCGAAGACAGGTGATTTCTTCCTGGGTCAAGAGATCCTCCGCCTCCAGCCGCCAATGGCGCCCTGCCCCCTTCGGTAGGCGCAGCGTCTGGATTTCTGGCGGCAACACACCCCCATGCGCCCAGCGCAGGATCATCTTTGCCCGGTTGAGATGGACACCTCGCCCGGTCCCACTAGCTTGTATCACCCACTCGGAGAGCTGGGCAGCTGAAATCTGATCGAGGGACCGCCCCCCAGCGAGCTTATGCAGCTGCACAATCATATACACACAATTCGCCTGGGTTGTGGCACGGATTCCAGGCTTCGTAGCCAAGAAAGCCTGCGCCACCTCGAGCACTCCCACCCGCTCTGCCTGCCGGAGCTTCCGGCGAAGGTTTTTAATTCCTTCATCGTGATACGTTACCTGAGACATGGCCTATAGCTCCCATACACACTTTAAATACAACGCAAAACCGAACAAAAAATGGTATCTTGCCGTGAAGGTCAACCTTTTTAATCATGGATTCAGTAGTTATCTATTAGATAGTGACTGCTATCTTGGAGGAATGGTTATATGAGTCAGTTTAGAGCGATCGAAACGCTTGGAGTTCTAGGCGGAATCGGGGCGGTGCTGAGCCCGCTGGTAGTCATGGTGCTGCCCTTCAGGTTCCCGTACCTGTTTATCCTATCCCCGATTCGGTGGTTCCTTATCCTTCCTGTCTTCATGATCTGTATAACAGGTGCGGTCGTCTCGATACATGCGTCTACTTTGGCTTCTAAAGCCCCGGATACGGCTGGGTTCAGGTTTCTCATCGTGGGATTCCTCGCCCTTATCTGCGGTGTCCTCAGCTTCTTCAACGTCCTGCTAATGGTCTCTGCAATTCTTCTCATCATCGCTGGGGGGATATGTGACACAATCTGGAGTCGGGTAAAGCGAGCCCGAAGAATAACGGGCTTTCCATGGCGGGGTGTTGCGACGTCTCTGGGCGGACGCTGGCACAGCAAGCTCTCCTGCCGGTTCTGCGGTGCACCCCTTGTAATTCTTGCGGCAATCGGACGCCAGCAGGTAGTGCTAGCGAAGACACTCTGTCCATTGGATAAGGTACCCGAGCTCGTCACGCTGCCCCTTGCCTGGATGGATGGATGGATTGACGTCTTCAGAGACCGTCTACACCGGTGCATGAAGTGTGGCGAGAGAACCGAGTCTCTCCGAACCAGCCGTCAAGGCCGCCATTATACTCTACTCAGGGTATTTTGTAGCCGTCACCGGGTTCATGCACGACGTAAAATCTGGTCACCTCTCTATGACCATGTTGCTCGGCTTCCTGAGTTTGATGTCGGATTCCGGAGCGATCATGTTGCCCCGCGGGTTCGCCCAGTTGTTCGAGGATTTCGGCCGCGAGGGGTTTCTCAGGGTCAAGTGGTTACTCCCGAGTATCCCCCGATAAGGCGAAGAAGCCCCTCCTATCGTGGAAGTTCCCAACGGTACTGCTCAGAGTGTGGAGTGCTGGTCGATGTAGGGGATCGATACTGTTTCCGCTGCGGCTACGCGCTGCACTAGAATCTGCGGACTTCGTGAAGTTTAAATTCCCTCATTTAGGAAGCTACCATACAGTTGCCTAAGACACTCTGGACGCGAAACCCCTCGTGCCCCACTTCATTGCATACGGTTACGCGGAAAGGGTTAGGTGATATGACTTGGTCCAAGATGCTATTGAGGCGAATTTTACCTGCAATTGTGGAGCTCCACTCGTAGTGTTGACCTTGGAACGTACCAAGGACAACAAGGTTTCTGCCCTAGTTGTGTGTCCCCGCCACCGTACTGCTCACTCCCTTATTCTCGATCACTCAGCGTTGAACATCTGGGCCAGTACCGTTGCGGACCGCGTCTTTCGGTGTGCCCTTTGTGGCAGAGAACTGAATCCTGTTGAGGTGAGCGCCTCCACCGAAAAGGCGGTCACGTTAACGCTGTCGTGTCCAAAGCATGGGGTTCAGAACAACACACGCCATATCTGGAAAGTTCTGCACAAGCGGCTTCTTGACGAATTGCGGCAACGACGAAGTGTAGAACCTAGCATCGCAGAAACCCCGAAAATCCCGCCCATCGAAAGCGGACTGGGAGAAGGGGTTTCTCCCTCCGAGTCTCAAGGAGCTCGAGAGCCGGTTCCACGGTTCTGCGAGGAGTGCGGGAACCGGTTTCGTCCTGGAGACACTTTTTGCCTGAAATGCGGCGCAAAGCTAGGCCAAGACTAACCTGAAAGGACATCTGACTTTCCCTTCTTTCAGTGCTAACCGGGTTCGAGAAAGGCCTTTTTGAATGAATGGAAGAGGAGCTTTTTCATCATTGGTCCGTTAGGATTTCTCCGGGCAGAGGTAAGATAGAATAATCCTCCGAATATGGGGAGAAGAAGGCTTGACAGCAGGTTTCGGGGACTCGGTGAAAGGGGGCGCCGCCATATGTCTAAATTGTATTCCCACGCCCGTGTGAAGACCTCCCATTGCAGCTCGCTGAGACCTTCGACCTCAGGGCGACTTCCCTCGCTAAGAATTGAGGGGCGCAAGGGAACGAAGAGCAGCGGCACATAGAATGCGATGGCTCCCTTGAGGCGGTCGAGGAGTTCTAGGGTTGCTAGGACGTCTTCTTCCCGTTCACCCGGGAGTCCTACAATCCAGGTTGTTAATGGATTCCAGTCAACATCGTTGAGGATACCGAAGGATTGTACAACTATCTCTTGCCAGTCTTTGGGTTTGAAGGGGAGTGCCTTTCCCGCCATCCTCTCCTTGATGAGTCGAGTGCTACCAGTTTCCACCCCCGCTTCTGCTGTTATATAGGGTTTACCTCGACGCTGGTAACTTGTTTTGGTAATGAGTATCTCAGCGATTTCTTCAACACACTTAGGGTCAGCCATAACAGGGGCTAGAGCCATGTGAGCGGGTTGGATGGCTTTGATTCCTGGTACAGACGAGATTGCTTCTAGGAGTTTCACAATACGTTCCCGATTGGGTCTGAACTGACGAGATTTTAGTCCATAGAGGAAGATGTCCTCGGTTGCCAAGACAATCATACTTGCTCCATGGGAGGCGTTTACCGTGACTTCTTGGACAACCCGATCAACTGGGATGGACATACGCTGCCGCTGCGTAGGCGTGCAAAATTGGCAGCCACGCCCGCAGCCTCGTGTGATTTCGACACAACCATGAACCGATTCTCCTCGGATGAGGGGGATATCCTCAGGCTTTCGTGGGGATTTGCCTTGGACAACAGGTGGAAGCGGGGCTCCTTCAAGGGTACGACGAAAGATATCTACAGCTACTCCTTCGCCCTCACCGGTTATTACACAATCAATTCCGAGAAATTCTCGAATCGCCTGTGGCGCAGTCTGCCAGGCACCCGCGCCACCCACAATCACTTTGATTTGCCCACTACGCCGTGCCTTGGTGATTGGAGTGTTAAGGAGTAGGTTTCGGAATTCGGTACGATTGTTGGGCTCAGAACCATTCGTGAAGAGGCGCGAGTAGGTGAGAGAGACGTAAGCGATACCCAGGGGGTCCATGCTTGAGATGCCCACAGCTCGGGTTTCAGGTCCAATGAAATGGTGGAGCTTTTTGGGGTGGACAACCGCTACCTCTGCTGGTGTGAAGCCACTTTCTAGGAGCAACGCCTCCATCTTGCGAAGACCATACGGGGCTATTTTTGCTCTTCTATCTTCATGGCTTTCAGTTTCTGGGTAAAGAAATCGCTTGAGGAACCCAGGGGCGGGAAGAAAGGAACCGGCGAAGGCGCTGAAGGGGTCATCACGGAAGTTTGACATCTCGATTTCAGATGCGGTAAGAACTATCTTTGTGCCGTTCTGGTGTCGAGACATCAGATACCTCCTGATTCAAAGATTGGCTTCTCATTTATCTTTTCTTAACTCAAAAGGCTTTTTACCATCAGTTATCTGTGGAGATACCGGGCCCACTCGAAGTCAGTGACAGATTTAGAAATGTACTCTTCCCACTCTGTAGAGTGTATCTCATAGTAAAGGGTGCAGAACTCTTGACCGAACTGTTTTTGGAGAATTACATCTTTCTGGAATACTTGGAGTGCTGCTTGGAGAGTCTGTGGAAGGCTAGATACTCTCAGTTTAGCCCGCTGCCTAGCTGACATCTGATACAGGTTCTCACTGATGGGGCTTGGTGGCTGCTGCTCCTTGTCAAGCCCATCAAGGCCGGCAGCCACAAGAGCTGCCAGCAGAAGATAGGGGTTGGCTAGAGGGTCTGGTGAGCGGAACTCGACAGCAGCCTTTTCAGCCTCAGTGAAGAGAGGGACCCTAATGAGGGCTGAACGGTTCATATACCCCCAAGCGATGTGGGTAGGCGCCTCAAAGTCTGGCACCAGCCGCTTGTAGGAGTTGATGGTGGGGTTTGCGATGGCAGTAATCGCCGGTGCGTGTTTGAGGAGCCCTGCAACAAAGTAATGCCCGTGATTTGAAAGAGACCCATCGGATTGACCTAGCAGGTTTCTCCCATTTTGCCAGACCTGGATATGACAGTGAAGGCCACTCCCCGCTTGGTCTAGAAACGGCTTTGGCATGAAGGTCGCTTCAACACCATATTGTGCTGCGCGCCGGTGCACGAGCAGCTTAAAGAGAACTAGCTTGTCTGCCGCCCGACTCAAATCAGTGAAGTCTATCTCAATTTCCTGTTGCCCTTCACCGAGTTCTGAGTGCAACCACCGGGCTTCAATTCCCGCTAACCGCAGGTCCAGAGCGGTTTCAAGGAGTAAATCACTCCCCTGATTCTTGGGGAAGAGCTCCGCGTACGTGGCGTTGTCCAGCGGTTCACCGGTTTCCTGTAGATAGTAGAATTCGGGTTCCAGTTTGACGCGTACAGAGATCTTCTTGGCTGCAAGCTGTGTAATCAGGTGGTGAAGGATAAATCGGGGCGAGAGGGGATGCGGTTCAAGATCCCCGGCGGCGCTGCGTCGAAACATGTTGGTGAAGACACAGGCTCGGCGCGGAGTAGCCCCAGGTACCTCGGTGACCGTGGAAATATCCGGAACGAGGCGGATATCTGAATTCGAGACCTGCTTGAGGCCCCGCACCGAGGAGCCATCAATGCTGCAACTGGGTATGGGCACAGCCCCGCTGGCAAGGGATTCCACCGAGTCCACTGGACTGATTGGTACCGTTAACCCCTTTGGTTGCCCAAGAATGTCTACCATGAGCAACTCGACGAAATTAATCAAGTCGCGGTTTCGGCTTTCCGATGGAGAGAGTTTAACTGGCATCGCAAGACACACCAAGAGTGATGGGGAGAAGAAAAACGGGGCTTCTGCTTTTTAAGTTCTTTTCATCACAGATTTACATCGAGTTTCAACCTATCACCAATAGACCATAAGGGAGGTGTGAATACAGCAAATTGACTATCTAATTCAGCTGCCACTAGTCCATCAGGGATTCAAGTTCCTTGAGGAACTCCTCCGCCTGCTTCATTCCCAACGCCCAGAACTCAGGGGTTGTAATATCGAAGCCTAGTTCTTCACCCATCTCCCGTGGTGACTTGGTGCTACCGGACGCCAGCAGTGCCCTCAGCTT
>JABXGV010000281.1 GCA_016550485.1 archaeon | reverse complement strand
TTGAAACCATAATAATCGGCGGTTGGTTTGTAATAATCGGGTATTTCCTCATACTCTTCTTGTACTTCGTTGTGTTCAGATATCAGGAGAACCAGAACCTCTTTCACCTTGGGATGGGAATATTCTTTCTATTGCTAGGCGTTGCGCGCGCCTGCTTCATGGTCTATGATTTCTATAGCGATCCAGCCTCCATATGGAGAGTTACCTACTGGAAAGTTGGTACTGCGGTTTCTTGGGCTGCCATCTTTGCAATAATCCTAAGCCTCGCCTATGTTATTATTGAAGATAAGCTATGGCTGCAGGTTTTAGTCGCGCTCCCACCGCTCTTAGTATCGATTTTGGTTGTAGTGCTACCTCCTGCACTAGTGTATCCATATCCCGAGTTACCTTTGCCCATCGCCTACATGATTTTCAACTTTGGGCTCCTCCCCATTTACGTTATTGTGCTGCCGCTCTTGTTCTTCGATATTGGTCGGAGGGTATCCGGACCATTGCGTAGAAGCAATTTTCTGATTGGTGGGGGATTCCTGCTGTATTATGTAGGGCGTGTCTTCCAGTCAGGAACGGTGGTAGAAATCCTTAACACGATAGTGCTTGGCCTCGGTGTTACCATAGCTCCGCTATTCGTATTCTTTGCATTGATACTCATCGCTCTTGGTGTTCTAACAGAAAAACAGCAATAGTATCTATGAATATTGCAAGCGCTACAAGTCAGAGGTTATTAGGCATATTCGATAAGACCTAACTTGTGCAATTTGTGGAGAATAGCTTCAACATCATGTTGGAGCATCTCGACAACATGAGCGATTTGGTCTGGTGTTTGACTGCCATTGCACTGATATGCAATGCGATACTCCGCTTCGCTAATCTGACCAATCTTCACCATAAGCCGTGGCAGTTTACGTTTCAACCGAGGAGTAGGAATGGCGGTTTCACCGACACGGCCTTTCTTCAATATTAGATTGAGTTCTGCTGCAAACGAGAAGAATACGAGCTTGCCATCCCAATCTCTGAGGACTTCCTTGAAGTCTTTAGTGAAACTTTCAATAATTTTCTCGAGCGCGCTGAGAACTTGGAGGCGATTATCTGTTTTCTCAACGACTGCAGCCACTGCCACATATTCGCCAGCCGCGAAGGTGATGAAAAAATCGCCCATCTCAATCACCCGTGCATCACCTTTGCCTCCTGATAACATCTTTGAGAATTCGCGAATGGCACTGAAGAAACCGGATACAAGAAGAGGGTCTAGCTCTAGTTCCCCAAACCTGTGTTCAAGGAGGCACATACCCCCAGGATGCATCACATAAACGACGTGTATCAAAATCAACGCCTCGAAGCAGGTATTTCCTACAGAGAAGTAATGAAATCGCTGTCAAAAAGGTAACTATTCAATAGAAAAATGGAGTGGTGCGGGGGGAGGGAAATCCGGAGACTACCATGTAGGCTCATTCGAACCCTCGAACCGCTTCCGGACAGGATTTCTCCTAGGTAGTGAGATCTTGAGTGTCACCATCGCCCAGATTGACTGGGCGATTCCTGCGCCTTTAACCAGGCTTGGCTAAAGGGTCTAGTGAACCGGAGCAGCGCACTAGATACCCCCGCCGCCTTGTTCTTTGGCAGCAGACCCGTAGAAGGGCCCCCGCACGGGGACGAATGGAAAGGGAGTAGTGTTGCTTAAAACTGCTTCGGGTAGGAAGAAGTGGTAATAAGAGGCCATCCTGAACTGCTTTGTGTCAACTAAACATCTAAATAGTGGAAAGCTGAAATCACGGAATACACTGTTACTGCGGAGATGTAGTAATTGACCAAGATTCCATCTGACCTTCGCTACACCAAGGAGCACGAATGGGCCCGCCTAGAGAACGGAACCGTCCGTGTAGGCATCACTGATTTTGCGCAGGAACAACTGCACGAAATTGTTATGGTTGAACTTCCATCGGTAGACACAAAAGTCAAAGCAGACGAAAAATTCGGCACCGTAGACTCGGTAAAAGCAACCTCCGACCTCTTTGCCCCAATCACCGGCGAAATCGTCGCCGCCAACGAGGCACTAGAAGAAGCACCCGAGCTGGTTAACAATGACCCCTACGGTGAAGGCTGGATGATAGTCATCAAGCCAGAAGACCCCAAAGCCCTAGAAAGCCTACTCACACCCAAGGACTACGAGAAAATCGCCAAAGAGTAAGCACTAAGCTTACAATTCATAGTCTGAGGAAGCAGGCTAACCCTCGAACCCGCCCAAACCATCTCCTACAGAATATTCTCGACATTAACGAGTTTATATCCCCTATTCTTGAATGAATCTACGGGTACCTCTGGTGATTTACAAACAGGATTTTCCCATGGACGCACTGTTCGCTCAAATCGAAATCTACCTGAGAAGCGGCTGGAGCATATTAGTCACCATCGGCAGCTTCGCCTCCGCCATACTCATCGCCCTCGGACTCATCTACTGGTTCAGCGGCTACGAAGAACACAAGGGCCGCAAAATGGTCATGGGCGGCGTCATCCTCTTCATCGCCATGCAATGGCTCGCCTGGAACCCACCCTGGCAATACTTCCTGATCTAAACACACTCCCTCGAGCCAAACCCTGAACCACTTCTTATCGGAAATAGTCGGGAATAATCGTTTCCAAACACCTTCCCTCCTCATACAACAAGGTTTGGCAACGAAAAGCAACGACTAATCACAGCGGCTCTATTGTTCCGATTCGAGCCTCTGTTTCTTGGCAAAGGTTAACCAAATCCTCAAACGCCAACCGTCCAGACCCAGAGCACTGTTCCAGTCTCACCCGAGCCGCGAAGATCATGGTTCGCAACGACTCCCTCAGCGCACCATCAAGCCCCATCCCTACCGTCAGCAACTGAAACACCTGCTCAGCCACCGACAACGCAAGCCGCCGCGCATCCCCACACGAATGCTCCACCAACCGATACAGAATAGCTTGACTACTACACTCGGATCGTTCAGTTCAGAAAAACGCTAGTCAGCGTGCCAAATGATGTGGGTGCTGCAGCGTTTCAGGGTAAAGTTTATAAGCCTGTATTATAATGATACTACTCGTTATAATGGATATAACAATGATAAAGGATGTAAAAAGAAAATGCCAAAACAAGAAACCCCTGAAGAAGGAGAACGCTATCCGCCCAAGCGGCACCCGATGCGCCACCGCCACCGGCCCAAGGGCGTACGCATCCTCGTGAAGGGCTACATGCGCCCCGACGGCTCCACCTACCACGTAGTCATCCCCAAACAGATCCGAGAACAGATGCAGCTCACGGGCGGCGAATACTTCCTGATGTCCGCCATCCCCCACCGGGGCAAGATCTTCCTCCGGAAGGTCGAACTCTCCGAGGAAGACGAGGACGCGTAAACCCACGCGAAAGACCCTGCCAGTTGGACCCTTCCCTCACGCGGTTGAGAATACCTGTCCCTCTGGCCACACCCTTATTTTTTCAATATTTTACCGTAATTTCTAGCCCAATTACTTTGCACTTAGACAGATACTCGAAGAATTCCTTGACGGCGATAAGACCTCCAACCATTCCCCAACGCGAAAAGTGCGGACTACTCTGAATGAGAACGCCCATCACAGATTCACTATCGTTTCGATTCGCGCTTCTGCCTCCAAGCAGAGATTGACCAAATCCTCAAAGGCTAGCCGCTCATAACCCTCACACTTCTCCATCCTCAGACGAGCCGCCACAATTGCATTTCGTAGAGCCTCACGAAGCGCCTCACCGACACCCACACCTAGGGTCATCAGCTGAACCGCACTCTCCATCACCGACAACGCTAGCCGCCGCGCCTCCCCACGCGAATGCTCCACCAACCGATAGAGAAACGCCCGGACAACCTCACCAGGATCATCCAACCTGGAAAACCGCTTCATACACACCTAGCCACAAGCCCCTACAAAAACCACACAACAACAGCAACAAGTATAGTAATACAAGACTTTAGGAAAGAATCGCCGCCGAAGTTATCCGTGAAAGTCATGTCCCGAATTGACACCATCAAAGAACTCTGTAACATTGCTATCAACCAGTGGCTTTTGGTCACTGACAAAGCCATCCTAAAAATCCCCACTGACGCTTATCTACGATTGATGGGAATCACGCCTCCAGTCCTAAACAACTATGACCCCTTGAAAGGAGGTGTTAGAAAATCCTCATTCTATTGGGTTATCTAATTGCCTAAACCAATCCACCAACTACTCATCCTAGTATATATTAGTAAATAGCGTGGATTACTTGTAGTTCTTCCCTAGAAGCGGAGATGATAATTTATCCATATGTTATTCAGAAGCTGTACGAAGTTTTTCTGCCATCTTTAGTTTGCTGTCAACCTTTGCTGGGAGGAATATAACAGGTCTCCTGTTTAGTGTAGCTTTCGTTTTGAGTGCTTTATCTGCTGTTAAAAGTACAGAGTTCGTTTGTTCTGCTAAGCTGAGAATGATGTTATCTTCCTCTTTTTCAAACTGTTCTTTTGTTAGGCTTTTGTGTTTTGGATCACAATCTAACCGAAGAAGTCCGATTCTCCCCGCAATGTGTTCTTTCCTTAACTTCTCCACTTCATTTAGTGCACCAGCTTTGTCTG
>JABXGV010000280.1 GCA_016550485.1 archaeon | reverse complement strand
TCGGCTAAGATTCCCTTGCGCTTTAGCTGTTTTAGATGTTCCCGGGCTGTAACCCATGTGATATCGAGTCTCTTGGCAAGTTCCTGAACTGTGATTTGTGGGTGCAGTTCAATTAACTGCAACATTTTGAAATCAAGATAGGTAAGCGTCATGTTAGGTCACAGTCGTGTGCATGAACAACTACCGCAATGCGTGTAGTCTATTGGATGGAGTTCTACCTTTCTACTCACTCCCAGTTCTAGGCATCTACCCGCTTCGTTTGAGTTATTGAAGTTGTCAAGGCATCTCGTATTCAAGTTAGCAAGGGTCTTGATCAGGACTACCACCTGGAGGATCGAATGGAAATTCCGCGTACACAATATTCCGACCGTTATTACTGAAATACAGGGTGGCGATGGCGAAGATATACCATCCCGATTCGGTGATGTGGTTATAGAATGTGATAGTGAAGTGAATCAATGTACAGTTAGTAAGCACTGTGTACCAGTAGATGTAGGTGAGCCCTGATGGAAGGGTCAGCGATGGAAACATATCGAAGACATATGCTTCAGCTCCGCTGAGCGCTACATCGAAATGGGCTACTACGTCATCTGCAAATCCGTCACCATCTGCATCTGTGTAATACGCCGACAAGATCGTGATAGTAATGATTACCTCGTCTGCTTCGTAAGGGGCGTGGGGGAAACCCGAAACTGATGCCCACGGGTTCAGCGTGATTCCTACTAGTAGGAGCGGGAGGAAGGCAATGAAGGCTATTCTCTTCCCATGCATAGGCATCAGGCTCTCCCTAAGCTGGTTCTACCTGATAAATCTTTAGGAATACTCTAAAGAAAAAACGCAACAACTACAGGTTCTTCCCGATTGAAACTCATCCTTGGTCTCTTGCTCTACCCCCCCCCAAGAGAAAAGGGCTTGGAGTGCTCATGGGCCCACATTCGCCTTGCTGAGTTTGGGTATTTTCCGGTGTGAGTTGGTGAGACGAGGCTTCATGATAAACTTTATAAGTACTCATTATAATGATTCTAACAGTTATACTACGTATAATACTGATAAAAGGAGTAATGAACAATGCCAAAAGAAGAAACCCCTGAAGAAGGAGAACGCTATCCGCCCAAGCGGCATCCGCGGCGCTACCCCCACCGCCACCGGCCCAAGGGCGTGCGCGTCCTCGTGAAGGGCTACATGCGCCCCGACGGCTCCACCTACCACGTGGTCATCCCCAAACAGATCCGGGAGCAGATGCAGCTCACGGGCGGCGAATACTTCCTCATGTCGGCGATCCCCCACCGGGGCAAGATCTTCCTCCGGAAGGTCGAGCTCTCCGAGGAAGACGAGGACGCGTGAACACATACAAGTACTTGTCTGTCAGTTGGACCATTCTTCAAGCGGTTAAAAAAACTTGGTCTCTGGCAGCTCTCTTATTTTTTTCTCGTTTTATGAAATGTACTCAACTAGTGGGCGACCCAACCGCGACCCCTCTCAACTAGTACTGGGTTTTCCGTTGGGCTAGATTACCTACCAGCTAAATAGCCCTAAGATAAATTAGGGTTTACCACATTTTTCGCATTTAATGTAAAGGTCCAGTCGTTGTCCAACTGGTTCGACACCTAGCTCTGCAACGATTTGGTTCATTAGTTTAGCGACACTTGCCGATTCATAATCGCGAATTTGCCGACACTTTGGACAAACGATGTTGATGTGAATTGCAGTATTTGGATCGAACCTAGAACTCCCATCGCTGAATCCTAGCTCTTGTAATAACCCGATCGTTTTAAAAAGGTGGATGACTTGATACACGGTGGCGAGCGTGATCGTGGGGACTTCTTTTACAGCTTGTTCGTAGATCTGCTCAGCTGTGGGATGATCCGTTCGTGAGTCTATGGCCTTCCAAATGGCTAACCTTTGTGGTGTAACTCTGTACCCCTTTTCGCGGAGTCTTTCCATAAGCCGTTGAGTATCCATCGTTTTTCCACCGGTTTCTGGTTTGCACATGAACTGCTTCTTGCCTTTCTTTAATTACTTTCTGTTATCCGTAACTTTTAAGTAGTACTTATTATTTACTAATAATCACTATTAATAACTAATGTATATAAACTTAGTGATTAGTTATGCCAGAAAAATACTCAACAAATATAGGACGACAAGTGGTGGAAAAAGCAGGCCTTGACGTCGATGCCCTCATTGACAAGCTCGTGAAAGCAGCTGCTGCTGAGCTAACCACATACTACTACTACACGATTCTTCGCATGCACTGCACAGGACTAGAAGGAGAAACAGTCAAGGAGGTCGCCGAGGACGCACGCCTCGAAGACCGTCTACACTTTGAAACACTCGTTCCACGAATCTATGAACTCGGAGGCAAGCTCCCCAAAGACATGAAAGACTTCCATGACATGGCAGCCTGTTCAGAGGCATACCTCCCCAAAGACCACAGCGTCAAAGCGATTCTCAAGGTCTTGCTCGAAGCCGAACGCTGCGCCGTCGGCGTGTATACAGATATCTGTAAAATGACCTTCGGAAAGGACCCCCGAACATACGACTTGGCACTAGCCATCCTCCACGAAGAAGTGGAACACGAAGCCTGGTTCCAAGAACTCTTGGAAGGACGCCCCTCCGGACACTTCCGACGACGCACACCCGGCGAAGGTCCCTACACCCAGAAATTCCGCCATATCGAATAAACCACTAGAACCCGTATCTCCTTTTCCAGAACATGGGAAAGGAGATCTCCTTTCTTTTTAGGAGGAATATCATAGCATGATTTCTGAAATAATTCAGCTCGGAGCTATAGCCAGCCTCATTGCCGGACTCGCAACAGGAGTAGGCGCCTTGCCAGTAATATTCACGAAATCCGTGTCGCATAGAACGCTAGGGATTATGCTTGGCTTTTCAGCTGGTGTGATGCTCGCGGCAACCTCTTTTAGTTTGTTAGTTCCCGCCATCGAATTGGGTGGCATTTGGGTAGCTGTCTTTGGACTCCTGCTGGGTGTCTTCGCGTTAATGATGATCGAACAACTCCTTCCCTATTTTCGTGAAACTCAAATAGGGCCAACCGCTTCCTCAGGACTTCGCCGAATATGGCTATTCATCTTCGCGATTACCCTTCATAACTTTCCCGAAG
>JABXGV010000279.1 GCA_016550485.1 archaeon | reverse complement strand
GTCAGTCAAGTCGAAAACTTGTACAGCGTTAAGAGAGGCTGGAATTCGGTAGATTCCTACGTAGGCTTTGCGGCCTTGCACGTCCACGGAACGGACGGCATTCGTTATAGCAAAGTAGTCGAGGAGCTGGAGCTGCGAGGTTCGAGGACTGGTCACAGTGCCAGAGCCCCAACCGCTAGCTGTTGTTGCCCCAGCGTCTTGGTTTGTTGCAGTTGTGAAGTCATCTCTGTTACTAGTGGTAGTCCGAGTAACACCCAGAGAGGATGCTGAAACAACAGAAGACAATGGAAGCAGTGTCACTAGTAGAAGCATAAAAAAGAGATTCGATTTATTTTTTGACATAATGAATCCTCTCTCCAGAGGATTGTACTAGGAAAAGGCATTCTGTGTATAAAAAACCCTATTACAAAAATGGGGTGTTCCTTCACGATTGCCTGTACCTTAGTGTGTTTCTTGTTTTGCTTTCTCTTGGTCTTCCCTGCCTTCCGAGGGTTCTAAATTTATTATTTGGCTCGTAGTATTCGTGTCAGTCCTAGGAGGATGTTCAATCTGGGTACTCGTTTCATGTAGGCTATGTAGGAGTCGCCGAACTTCTGAATATTAGATTTTTCTTCCTTCAGGGTATCCGAATACACCAGTATGAAGGCGGGCAGAGCGAAGGCTACGGCGAGCCAGTGTTGTGAAATGCAGATGAATCCGAGGAAGTAGAAATACCAGCTTAAATAAATCGGGTGGCGGACAACTGCGTAGATGCCCCGGTCAACCACGGTGGTTGTGTGAAGCCAGCTTTCACTCTCAGGTGCTTGTCCATATTTGGTGAAGGCGACGCGAGGTAACCAGCCTAACACGAAAAATGCGATGCCAATGAGGATCCATCCGAGGAGGTTGAGCCAGAGGAGTCCCAGTGAATTGAAGCAGAGGATGCAGAGGATGATTTCTGCGATGAAGAGTAGACCTGTGATGGTTCCGCTTATCCAATCCTTCCAACCAAGGGTTTTGTCTCGATGATTGTTCATTTTCCTTACTCCTTTCTAGTATAGGTTGTTGTGGAGGTGCTATTGAGTGGGTAGTGTTGGGTGACGGGGGTTATTATATGTGTCTATGTTGTCATGACACTATGACAAATATTTAAATAGGGCGGCTCACCAGGTATTGCTATGTCATCACAGCAATCAGACGAAGCGCTTCTTACTACGATAGAGAAAATGGGCTTTGCCCGGGAAGAAGCCCTGATCTATCTCACCCTAGTCAGATATGGGAAAACGGGAGCAATTGTCAAAGATCTGGTTCACAAAACATCGATTGGAAGAACAACCATTTACGCCATTCTGGACCGACTCATGGACAAGGGGGGTGTCGTGAAAGGCGGAGCATCGAATACAGCGAAACGAGCCCAGCTTTTTGTCGCCAGCGAGCCTACCGGGTTTCTGAGTAGTATTTTCAAGCAGAAGAAACAGGCACTCCACGAGCTGGAGGAACAATACCTATTACATCACGATTATATTCAACGCCTGTATCATCAAGGGATTGAATTCACCTTCGACACCCTTGACCCTTTCATCCAACCCTATCTCAAGACCGTGATGCTCGAGAAAGGCTGGACCGTCACATCCTATATCGTAGAGAAATTCATGCAGACCTTTGGCTGTGATGTGTTTTCTTGTGAACTGCGAATTCCAGGCCCTAATTTAGGAGAAGGGAACTCTCGTAACATAGCCTATTTCATCGTGTATGTCTTTGATTACGAGATCGAGACAAATGAGACCAGTCAAAGGTTCTTCATCGATCTGGCTCGACGGAAGACCCAGCATAATATCAGAGTGAAAGGGCAATTCCAGGATGTCCAACTCGAAGACGGCGAAATCACCTTACTCGGGCGAACCTGGTCCAGCTTTACCGCGAAGGCGAAAATCAGTGACCAGTACATTGACATCGGACAAATCCCCATCGTCCCAATCAAACACAAACTGTTTTTCCTATCGGCGGGAACACTTCAGTCCTTGAAAGAACTCGCTCAAGCAATCTATGCGGTGGAGGACCTCCTCATTGGATAACTGCTTGTAAGGGTGAGTTAGTGTGGAAACCATTTGGAAACGCGTTGTTGATAGTCACGGTAGGTATCACCGAAGCGTTCGATGAGCATACGCTCTTCGAAGCTAGCCATGTAGTTAAACCCGATAAACACAAAGAGCCACAGAAGCAGCGTGATCAAGGAAAGCGTTGCGATGATGGGCCCCAGGAAGCCTAGAAGAGACCCAAGATACATCGGGTGCCGCACCCTCCCGTAGACACCTGTGTCGATGACACTTTCTTGTGTGGGGTTGAAAACCACTTTGTGAGAAGCATATACAAAGTAGATACCAATAACGAAAACCAGAAGCCCTATCGGGATTGAGACGTACCAGGGGATGTAGAGGGATAAGAACGTCGTGAAACGGAAGATAAAGGAGTCTGGGATCCAAAGGACAATGAAGAGGATGATGGAGATGTACTGGAACGGGTGGTTGAGGGGATGTTCATCCTCGCAGTAGTGACTGTGACGTGGCATGGAGGGCACCTTCTATTTAGGCATGCCTAAAAGAATTCAGTCTTAAATAATTATCCATTAAGGAGGGGAGAGGTTTATGAGAAAACCCATGGATCCACGTGATGTTAGTGAGACTTGAGCTTGTATAACCGACGCAACATTGAGATTTGCCCTAGATGCAGCGCTTCGTGTTCAACAAGGTGGAATAGGATCCATTCGATACTGAACTTTTCCTCCTTGCTCCCAACGAGAGTGTCAAGGTCGGAATCTTGCATC
>JABXGV010000278.1 GCA_016550485.1 archaeon | reverse complement strand
TTGTCCTGTCATAGGAGTTGGCAGTGCTAAGGAATACTCGGAAGATGACCAAAGAGTCACGGCAGGCAGCATACGCGTAATCACCAGCGATCTTGACTTGGCGAAAATCGATGTTAGACGGCTGATACGAGGTGGACACCGACATTGAGGTTGGAGTGGAGGCGTCCAAGAGAAATATGCCACTGTAACCAAAGGCGGCTAGAAGATAGTTCCCGAACATTTCCGCGCTATGAGCCTCTAGGCTAGAATAATAGTCAAGAAGTATAGGCGTACTCCAAGGGTCGGTAACATTGAGTAGGAGAATACCACCAGTTTCGTTGGCTACCACACAGAAATCTCCTGAGACCTCCACATCGAGGGGGGAATCAATAGCTAGACTACTGGTGAGAGTGATAGCTGATAGGTCAGTCGCCTCATAGATGAACAGCCCGTCATTGGCGCCTGAAGCGACAGCATAAACGTAGCGTCCCTGCGCACACACCGCGGTATAATTACTGGCATCATACACCCAGTCCAGGTCCACGTTAATGTTGAAGGAATTAGAGACATTGACTACCGCAAGCCCACCCGTTCCGTTTGCGACATAGGCGACATCACCATCAAGGGCAAGATCATAGGCTTCAATGAACTCTCGACGGGATCGGAACACTGGACTGGACGGATTAGAGACATCAACGGCCCACAGTCCTCTACTTCCGGAATCGCTGGAGGCGTCAAGAATATAACAGTAGGACCCTTGGGCTTCGATTGAGACGTAATTGACGGTGCTGGAGTGTTTATACTGGGTAATCAGGGTTGGAAGGGCACGGTCACTAACATCGAGGATCACTAGCCCATCAGCTCCAGCAGCCACGAACGCGACATCACCCTGAACATCCACATCAAAAGCCTCATAAGTGGAATAGGAACTTGCGGGCGACAAATTCATAGTAGTGCCGACTCTGTAAGTGTAGATTCCATCATCAGCACCGATGACGAGTACACCATCGAAAAGCGCTACATCATACACATAGGAGACTGCGATATTCGTGACTTCCGTGGGGGTGGAGGGATTAGAGACATCTAAAATCCGTACCCCACCAGCGCCATCCGCCACTAATAGAGTGTATCCCTGGAGAGCGAGCTTGTGGGCATAGCCCGGTGTATTGTAGCCACCAAGAAGGTCGAGGTTCGTGGGGTCACTCACGTTAATGATTCTAATGCCGCTGGCGCCATCAGCCACATAGGCTGTCATCCCGTCAATGAGAACATCCGTAGCATTCCCCGGTGTATCTAGGCTATCGAGTTCCGTGATGGAATAGGGGTTCGAGACATTGAGAACGGTGAAGCCGCCCGTGCCATTAGCGATGTACGCTAGTTGTCCCTGCACATCGAGGCCCAGAAATGATGCCCCAAATCCATTAATCACACGAATGTTAGTGGGATCTTCAATATCGATGACATTGAGTCCTTCGCCAGCTACACTCCCAAAGATTGTCACATAGAGAAAGTGCCCCTGGACTGCCAGATCCATCACCGTCCCTGAGGTGAAAGTATTCTGGTCTACCGGGAAGGAGATTTGGTAGGGGTTACTCACGTTGTAGAGGCCTATCCTCGGAGGACTGCTTTTTCCTCCAAACATGATGTCTCCGGCGATTTCCGAAGTATACAGCCAAGATGCGGTAGTCTGGTTGCTCAGTTGAATAATGTTGGATGGATCAGAGATGTTGAAGACATATTGGGTTTCTATGGCACTGGTTCGGTTGTGGAGGACGGCATAGGCTTTTCGTCCCTGCACATCGATGGAGCACACAGGATACGGGCTACTCCAGAAATCAAGGAAAGTGACGCCAGTACTCCTTGGATTGCGAATCGACCCTCCTCCCCAGCCATAAGCGGTAGTATTTCCCGCGTCCTCATATGTGGTGGTTGTGAAATCCTCCTCAAAAAGGGTAATACCTGGCAGAGGAGCCACCCGGGTTTCAGCTCGTGGTGGTTCAGCTAGGGTGGGTGTAACGGCAAGACCTGCCAATTGAAGCAAGACTAGGAAAACAAGAGCAAACAGCAAACGCATTTTATGTGAGGACACACTCATTCGCAATCCCAACGTGATGCTTTAGTAAACTGAGTGCTTTTCTTTGCTAAAAGCCTACTGCACCAAGATACTTCAAAGGCGCCTAGGTGATAACGGGAACCAATAACGATTCCATCTATCTCAGCTAGTGTTGATGGTGGGCGTGTGAAGGATCGGATAGGCTACCCAGCGCTGAAACGATGAGTTCTGTAAGTGCGGGGTGGATATGCATGCCCTGCGCTAGCGTCCACATGTTTCCACCAATAGCCATGATATCAACTACCTCTTGGATGAGGATAGGAGCGTAAGGCCCAATGATGTGGTAGCCGAGGATCCGGTATGTCTCCTTCTCCACGATAGCCTTCGCGAAGCCTTCCTCCTCCATCATCGCTTCACCCTTGGCAACATCGGAGTACCTTGCAACACCAACAAGAATGTCATGGTCTTTCTCCGCCTCCACCTGGGTCATCCCGACCCCCGCTATCTGTGGATAGGAAAACACCGCATAGGGTACAGCATGATACTCCATCTTCTGCTTCTGGTCGGGTCGTATCGCGTTCTGCCAAGCTATCTGTGCTTCCCGATTCGCGGTATGCTTAAACATCTCCTTCCCGATGACATCCCCCAGGGCCCAGATACGCGGCTTACTAGTCTCAAGGTAGTCGTTGACGACGATGAACCCTCGTTCATCAGTCTTTACCCCAGTCTTCTCGACCTGGAGGACATCCGCGTTCGACCGTCGACCAGTCGCAACCAGTACCCGCTCACCTTTGAACTCCTGCTCTTTCCCAGTTTCCCGATTCTTCCCTACCACAATATCGCCGGTTGAGGTATGTCTGACCTCCACAGCACCCGTGTTGGTGTAAATTTTCATCCGTCGGGACAGCGCTCGTTCAAGAACATGGGATATTTCTGGTTCCATATTGGGCACGAGGCGTTCACCCCGTTGTAGCATGGTCACCTGCGAGCCCATGGCGGCGAGGAAGTGCCCATACTCAGCGGCGATGTAGCCACCACCAATGATGACGACGCTCTTTGGTAGCTTTGTAATCGTGAGCAGCGTTTCATTCGTGAGATAGTTGATCTTGTCCAGTCCCTTGATGGGGGGAATCGATGGACGCGCCCCCGCCACGATGAAAATCTTGTCGCCCCGGATTTTCTCGCCTTCAACCTCCATCGTGTAATCATCGACGAAGCGCCCCTCTGCCTCGTAGAAATCTAGGTCCTGAGCGTGCTTGAGCCCTGCCCGCATGTGACCCAAGCTCTCATCGATGGGCTTGCGCATCCGAGCCATTATCGATTTGAAGTCTATGCTCTTGATTTCCGCCTTGATTCCTAGCTTATGGGCTTCCTGGATTTCCACGACCCGGTCCGCGGGGTAAATCAGCATCTTCGACGGTATACAGCCCACGTTCAGGCAGGTCCCTCCCAAGGGGCCACGATCAACATAGGCACATTTCAAGCCAGACCGATAGGCCGCATCCAGTATCATACCGCCAGAGCCCGACCCGATCACAATCACATCGTAGTCCTTCATACTTCAATTCATTGCCCTTTAGATGTTAAATAGTCTTAGAACTTCCAAGATTAGAACGCCGAATCATGTATCGCGGAGTAAAAGAGGAACTGGGAAAAGGTGCGGATGTGAGCCACGATTCAAGGAAAGATATTAAAATATATACAGCAGTAGCTTTGCGCATGTCTCCTCGGGTCAGACGTCCAGATCTCGTACGTGAGATCAAGCCCAAAGAAAAGGCACCCTCCAAAGGGCTCATCGGCACAAACGGGTTCACACGCGTTCCCCGCGACTAATGGTAAGAACTCACACCTTACCCCATCCAGTTATCGACAATGCTTTCAACCCAAGGGAGGGTAAGCAGTAACTGCTGCATATTCGATAGCTGGCGCTATAGCCATCCAGAATATTCACTCCCTTAACTCACAGGTCTATACAGAGTATTTTTTCCCGATTGGCTCTAAGGTCATCGCTCCCTCAACGGTCATCCGGTGAGTAGGTGCGAGTGCTGACGAGGGCACCTGTAACGTCGCAACAACTGGGAGATGATCTGAGGCTAGCGAGGCTGGGACGCGATGCTCATTCACAGCAATCCCATTGGAGACAAAGATGTAGTCGATGCGCTCAGTGGGGTCCCAGGACGGGCTGGTGCAATTCCCGTAGCGGTTCCCGCTGGGCACGATGTCGAAGGTGTCGTTGAAGCGAGTAAGAATGCTTGCTAGGATTCCTTGGTCAGTCGCATTAGTCGTGTAGGCATCGATGTTGAAGTCACCCGCCCAGATTTTTAGCCCCGAAACCGCGTCGATGTAGGGGAAGGCAATATTCGCCTGTTCGAGCCGGCTTTCCGGGCTCATCACAGTAAAGTGAACACAGAAGATGGTCACAGCCTGGGAATTGACCGAGATAGTGGCTTTGAGCAGCGTGTCGGTTTCTTCGGCGCTAGGCAGCAGTATTGATTCAAAGTACCAAAACGGATACTTGCTGAGGATCACATCGCCCTGCCACATGCTCTCTGCGTCCGAGACGGTGGCCAGATACATGTTGAGCCGAAGGGAGAGCCACTGGGCCTGGTCCACCCACCCGGTCAACACAACACCCATGTCTACTTCCTGAAGAACCACGACATCAGGGTCCCATGCCTGAATCGTTGCCAGAATGGCATCCAAATCCAGTCGGTTATTTACCCCAACCCCTTCGTGGATGTTATAGGTCATCACTTTCAGGGTCGTACCGTGCGGGGCGACCTGATAGGTAAGGGCGCACCACCCCAAAGAAAGGACGACTGGTAGTAAGAATATGGTGATAGCTAGAATCGTGTTCCTTTTCATGTCTCATCGCCTCCAACTTTGTACGCGGTGACAGTTGCTGTGAGGAGCAGAATTACCGCAGCGGCTAGTAAGAGCGTAGGTGCTTGTCCCTCAAAGATGGCACCAAGTGACCCGAGATAGGCGTAGGCATACGCAAAGCCGGTCATGAAACAGAACAAGACGAGCAGCACCAACGAGAGGAAGAATGCCAAGCTCAACACGGTGAACCGCACCCATTTGAATTGACGACGGACCATATACTGGAGGATTAGAAATAGGTCAAGGATGAGGAAGAAATGTACGAGCACAAAGAACACTCTGGTGGGAAATGGTCCAATAAACACCACGCACGCCACTGCCCCCAAAACGATCAGGTTAAACAAGAGTGTGTAGGACCAGCGACTCAGGTCGTAATACGACACTGGATTGGTTCGGAGGAGATGAAGCGCAGCTACGACTAAACAGGCAATGCTAAACACGATGGCAAGGATCAGCTCGACCAGGTAAAACGAAGAACTAGGGATAGCCCATCGCAGTATCATTTGGGGATTAGCGAAGAACCCGATTTCGAGGAACAGGATTGCGCCAATCCCTACAGGGAGTAGGACACCTCCGAGTCGAGAGGCTGATATGCCGCCGACGCCCACAACGCGTGGACGCTTAGACTCACCCACACGTAATTCCTTCACCAGAAGAACAAGGGTCACCAACACTAGGATCGTCTGAGGAATGATGTAGAGGAACATTCTCGAAACATCGTACATCACATTGAAGGACCGTATGAGAATATCGTATGCAATAGCGAGACTGAAACTTGCCGTAAAGAGGGCAGCTTCGTTATCCTTGCTTTGCCCTGATTCTCCGGTTATTTGGCTCGCCACATAGGCGGGAAAGAATATTGAGTAGCAGGCCACCACCAACGTGGAAAACAACAGCTCTACTGTGGTTGCTAGCCCAAACCCCGCAGCGCCAAGAAGGAGTTCCACTTGACCTCCCAGACAGATCGGCAACGTAAAGACCGCTGCAAGGATTCCTGAGCTAATCATGAGGGTACGGTCGCTGACCTTCTTGCCAACACCAATTCCGATAAGAGGTACAAACAGCACCGCCAGTGCAGCCATCGGTACAATCGTTGCATCATACCAGATAATGTTCCAGACCGCCACGTAGAGGTTAACAACAAAGGTCCGAAAGGCCTGAATGAAGAAGAGAGTCACAAGCAGGGGCACCAGAAGCCGAGTGATGAACTCTTGGAAATCCATATCTTCAAAGAGGAAAAATCCCAAGGGAATTACACGCTCCTACCATAATAGCCAGAAAACAGCTGTTCCAACCCTTTGTTTGGTTCTTCCTAATATAGTTAAGTTCTAGGAGAAACATTGTCTAGCTGTATTCTTGGGAGGATTTGGCATGCTTGAATTTGCGAAAGCCGCATCAAGGCTAGACCTAGTATCCCCCAGCGGGCTGCGCGCCTTTTTCGACTTGGGTGCTCAGCTTGCAGCCAAGGGGGTAGACGTCATCTCTCTAGGGCTTGGGGATTTGGATCTTCCCCTTCCCAAAATTATCGAAAAGGCCATGATTGCTGCCATCAAGCAGGGACATGTCCGCTATACATCGAATAAGGGAATTCCTGAGCTACGCCTAGCGATTGCCGAGCGCTATAAGAAAACCTTCGGGCTCAAGTACGCCTGGGATGAGGAAGTGCTCGTCACCGTAGGAGCGCTGGAGGGCTTGTTGGACATCATGTTGGGGCTACTCAATCCGGGCGACCGAGTGTTAGTTCAGGAACCTGCTTTTGGCTACTTCCAGAATCAGGCATTACTAGCTGGGGCGCAGGTTGAGCAGATACCCCTAGGTCCACGATTTGACCTCGATGTAGACCGCTACGCTGAAGCCCTCAACCAGCGGAAAACCAAGATGATCGTGATTAACTCCCCCTGTAACCCCACTGGCTCCATTGCTTCCCGCTCCAAGGTTCTCGAGTTAGTAGAGCTGGCTCGCGACCACAACTGCTTGGTGGTGTCCGATGAAGCCTACGAGTTCCTCCGCTTCGACGGGAAATCCCACACCTGCGCAGCCGAAGCATGCCAGGACAACGTCATCATCGTCAACAGTTTCTCCAAGTGCTTCATCATGACCGGGCTTCGCCTAGGCTATGTGGTTGCCCCGGCATCAATTATGAAGTCCATTGCCCAAATTCATCAATATAATACAGCCTGTGCTGCTGCACCCATCCAAGAGGCAGCCACGGTTGCCCTCCGCGACCCCCAGGCGATGCACGCCTTCATCAAACGAAATCTGGCGGTTCTAAACAAGCGCCGAAAGACTGCCATCGAGCACTTCACGAAGATTCCCGGATTGTCCCTCCCCTATGAGCCGCTTGGCGCCTTCTACCTCTTCCCCAGCTGTAAGGGGACCGGGCTGAGTGGATTTGACTTCGCGACTAAGGTCTTGAACGAAGCAGGCGTCATCGTCATTCCCGGAGACAACTTTGGCAACAGCTTCGCTGATTCTGTTCGTATTAGTTACTCCTCGGCGCCAGCCAATCGGCTCCTCGAAGCTGCATCACGTATAACACACTTAACAGAAAATTAGGAGGCACCATTACCCTCGAATAGACGCATAAGGCAAGGAGTTCCCTATATGTCGCTGCTATTGACTAACATCATCTTTCACGGCTTGATATTTGCCTTCATCCTGACCGTTTACCTCCTTATCGTTATGGTCGCTGTTAGTCCTCGGGTCTGGGCCTTTAGTGATTACCCCAAAACAATCACAAATCATGTTCCACCGCAAACAAAATCCGAACGACGAAAAGGTGCTGTCGTGGCGGTGCCCTTCTTTGTATTAGGAATCGCCTTTCCCTACCTATCAACACTACTCCTCGAAGGACTCTATGGCGGGGCACTCCCTATTCTCGACGCCTTTCTCAACGTGTTTGGCATCTGGATGTTCGGGTTCATGGCGGATTTGCTAATCCTCGACCTGCTTATCGTTGGGACCATCACTCCAAACTTCGTGATTATCCCCGGCACAGAGCACATGAAGAACAAAGAATACAAAGACTTCAGACTCTACCATACCAAAGGGCACCTAAAGGGGCTACTCCTTCTCGGTATCCTAAGCCTCATACTCGCAGCCCTTGTTGTGTTCCTCTGAAACCTGTTAGGGCCTCCCTTGGAATGTGAGAGTCGACTCGGATACTAGAGACAACAACGAACAGGGTTCATTGTCTTTGACTTCTCGTCGAGGTATAGGATAGGAGTAGTCGCTGACCAGTTGGAGCTTGGAGGTGATGGACCAGTCGTTGGTAATCCCACCCGAGCGTGACTAGAAGAGTTTCTGCAGCCCGTAGCAGGAGCTCAGTGTACTTCTCCTTATCATATCTCTCTGCTGCAGGCGAGGTGGCAAGGGCAACTCGGCGATGGGGGCAACGGGAACGGCTGTTTGTGTAGACATAGCTCACACATTGACCCGGGTGAAGGTCTTCTCCCTCTTGGATGGCGAGCTCGGCGGCGATTGCTTGGCTGCAGCGCTGCGTGTATTCGCTAGGAGCTCGGCTGATGCGCTGGGTCACCGCAAGATCCTCGGGGCTCACATCACCGTAGCGAATCCTTTCAACATAACTAGCTATGACGGGGAGCAGCCGTGGGACGAGGGTTTGGAGTTCCTCCGCATCATCGGCGCCCGCCATCCGCGAAAGAAGGTCTAGCTGGAACTGCTGAATCAGGGGTGGAGTATCGCGCCGGCGGAGCTCAATCCCCCGCACCTTAATAGTACCATCCTCCTTCGCGCCAACATAGTGGGTCAGAGCCCCGTGAGTCTGTCCCCGGCAGGGCAGAAACATAATCCATCGATAGCGCCCCTCAAACTCGATGGGCAGCCCAATCTCGCGCTCGATGAGCGTAGCGAGCGCCACGTATTCCTCCACGGTGGTGCCCTCGCGCTGGAGCCAGAGACAATCAACAATCCCATGGAGCACCTTGAAACGCTTCCGCTCACAAAGCGCCTTGGTCTGTAGAAGCGTGTGCCTCGCATAGGCAGTGATGCACTCGTAGGACTCGACCCGACCAAACCGCGCCGCCCTGAACCCGAGGTACCCAAAACTTGTAACGAGTAGGTGTTTGAGGGCTTGCTGCCGGGCTTCATAGCGGGGGTCTTCGTGACGGTGCCGCTTGTACCAGAGCCGCTTGTTAAGCAGCAGTGCTAGGAAGGCAGGGACCAGTCCGAGGCGCCGGCGGCAGAGCCGGTACTCAAGTTCGGGCACAATGATCGCATCATCGGGGCAGCAGTCGCAGAAAAGGCTGTCCGGAGACACGTTGTAGCGGCGCATCAGCGAGGGGTACATCGAGCTGAAATCCAGCTCCCCCACATCACTAAACACGCCCACCCGAGGACTGAAGGTGTGCCCGCCACGGTCCGCGAGGAGCAGCTTGGTACCAGTCTTATACCGTTCAGCCTGGGCCTTGGTCTCGGGGATGAGGACGCCGCGCTTGAAGGCCTCCCGCATCTGCAGCATGTTGATGCCGGTGCCGGGGCTGTTGCGGGCGGCGCGCTGCGGGGGCAGGCTGGTCAGCCGGCAGGCCTCCACCAACCCTTCGAAGGAGCCGTAGGTCATATGGCTGCGGTCAAGGTGCAGGCGGCCCCGCAGGTAGAAGGGGTGCGGACGATAGAAGACGGGGCCACCATACCTGAAGACAGCACGACCAGAGGGGAGGGGTTGACCTGGCTGGGCGAGGAGGGTCGAGTCACGGTTCAGCGAGAGCTGGTGGAGGACACCGGCCTTTTGGGCGCAGCGGATTAGGGCGGGGAACACTTTTTCATCCCCCTCTCGGGTGAAGAGGATGTCGGGGTCCTGCTCGGCAATCCAGCAGGAGAGGGAGAGGGGATCATCGGTCAGGAGGTTGTCGCCCTCTGAGCTCGAGGCAAAGAAGGCGTCGTCCCCGTCGAGGCGGAGGTCCACCGTACGGAACGCGGGGAGGGGATAGTCGATGGCCCACTGGGAATCCAGCGAGTCGATACCGGTGACTCGGCGCCCAGTGGCGTCAGTGTGGACCTCCACCTGCTCCAGGGGGAACCGCCGCTGCTCAAGATACCAGAGCTGGGTGACAGGCAGGTCACCGTTGTAGACGTGAAACTGGGGGGCAAGACGGCGCTTCACGTCCCGGACAAGCCTGGCAAAATGGGTGCAGCTGGCAGAGGCGACGGCGAAGACCGGACGGCGCGGACCACGCAGCCGAAGCCGGTGAAACTCGGGGGCGACCTCGCTGACCTGGGGGT
>JABXGV010000277.1 GCA_016550485.1 archaeon | reverse complement strand
CGTGTCCTTACTGTAAGTCAAGGCTGAGACAATCGGATATAACTTAGTGGATTGATTTTCCTTCTTGCACTTGTTATTTCTGGTGAATTCTAGCCTATTTTTATCAATCTAGCTTTAAGCTAGCTGATTCAGTTGTTGATGGTGACCATTCTTGAGTATTGTCTCCAAGCAGGGTGTCGGCGACTACTGGAGCATCAGTGAAGCCCTAGCCGATGCTGATCCGAACAGCCGCATCCTCATCAAGCCCGGTGCCTACCAGGAAAGCCTCATCCTCGATAAGCCAGTGGAGCTACTCGGTGAGGGACCAACAGAGGAGATCATCATCCATGGCCTTGAAGAGAACTGTATCCAGATGGAGACCGACCATGCTGTGATACGGGGGATGACGCTTCTGCTCGAGACAGCACCTGAAGTAGAGCGGTTCGCCCTCGACATACCCCAGGGGGAACTGGTTGTTGAGGACTGCGATATCACCTCCAACTCGCTCGCCTGTGTCGGCATCTACGGCAGGGCGTCTAACCCGGTACTCCGCCGCTGCCGAGTCCACCACAGCCGACAGGACTCTGGCATTCTCGTCTACGAAGGAGGCGGGGGGACCATCGAGGACTGCGAGATCTTCGAAAACAACCTTCACGGCGTTGAGATCAGCGAAGGCAGCACAACCATCGTCCAGCGCTGCAAAATCTACAGCAATGGACAAAGCGGCATTGATGGCTACGATGACGGAGAGGGACTCGTCGAGGACTGTGACATCTACAGAAATGGCTACCATGGAGTGTCGGTCAATGCAGGGGGTAATCCCGTTATCCGGAGCTGTAGGTTCCATGACAACCGGATGAACGGGTTCTTCTCCTATGAGAAGGGTAAAGGGGTTGTCGAGATCTGCGACATCCTTGATAACGGGTACCAGGGCGTTGAGATCCGGGAGGAGGGTGACCCAGTTATCAAACACAGTCGAATTCGTGGTAGTGGGCAGGCAGGTATCCATGTCTGGCAGGGTGGCAAGGGCACCATCGAAAACTGTGACATACTGGAAAATGGAGAATACGGTGTGGCGATTAGGCACGGGGGCGACCCGGTGGTTCGAAAGTGCCGCATCAGCCGGAACGGCAATGTTGGCGTCTATGTCTGGGACCAAGGTAGAGGGACTGTGGAGGAATGTGTCCTCACCGATAATACTGGAGGCGCCTGGTTTCTGGAGCCGGACTGCCTCCTCACCCGCCGCCAAAACACAGAGTCATGACCTAGGTTTCATGGTAGCCAAACCAACTCTATTTGATAATAGTGAAGAAGTGATCATAAGGGTAGATGTTTGTGACTTTTAGCATGTGTTCCCCATCACGGACGCCTTCCAGATTCTCTTCCGCATCACCAGAATCTAATCCTTGGGTTATGCCCTCCACATACCGGTACTGATGATATACAATCTGCTCCAGCCATCGTGTTCGGAGTACGAGATGTAACCACCGTAGTTCCTCTTTCTGGATAGGTGCAGTCTCTAAATAAGCGGTCATGAAGCGAACATACTGGGGCTGGCGGTCAGGCGCATAGAGTTTACAGTACATCATCATCGGGGCAACATCAAACAGCAGGTAATCGAGATGGGCGGCGTTGAAGTCGAGAATCCCTGTGTATTCACCGTCTTTAAAGAAGAAGTCTTTGGGACCAACATCGCCATGGATGACTCCCTTGGTCAGACGAACTCGTCGTAACTGAGGAATTTCCTGTTCCCAACGAGTATACTGCTGCTGGATGTACACATTATCAGGGAGGTATTGTTTCCCCACCTTACGCACATAAGCGATGTCATCGAGTCCTCCAGCAAGCCTTGCTTCCCCAAGCTCTTGGACCATCTGCAGTAAGACTTGGTGAACCCGCCCCAGTTCTCTCCCATAAAAGGGGAGAAGCGGATCCGTACTAACAAGTGATAAATCTCCATATGATCCGGGAATGAAAGATTGGATAACGATGACTTTGCCCTCGTAGGGGTGACAAAAAGTGTCCTGTCTGGTTCTTACGGGCTTTGCGGTCTGAATCCCATGATCTGCTAGGTACGCATAGACTTCCATGCTGTATTCAACGCTCTTCAAGTTATCATGAAGAATCCGCAACACATAGTCACCCTGGCTGGTTCGTATATGGTAATTATCGCTTTGAAATCCACTATCTAGGCGTCGAATGACTTTGTCAAAGGTGCCAACATCAAAGAATGCTGCAAGCCTCCCTATCGTTTCATCATCTAATGCCATAGTGATTCCCATTATCCACAACCAGTTGCCTTCAACTAAGGTACCCAGTCAGCCGTCAGCGCCTAGTTCTTTCCTATTGCTAATAAACCATTCTTAACAGACAACATTGGAGGCGCGTGGTTTCTTGAGCCAGACTGCCTCCTCACCCGCCGCCACAACCAAGAATCCTAACCTAGGCTTTAGCATAGCCATAGCCTTATAACCTCACCAACCTGTTAATCCTCGGGGCGAGTTAATGTGACAGTTAGAGGTACTGATGTGTTTACTCCATCACTCATAGTCAGCATAGTAATCATGTGTTTTTGCGTTGCACTTGGTGTTGTCCTTACCTTCTTCGCTTTCTTTCACCTGCATCCTTTTCTCCTTCTCCCTGCTCTACTGATAGTCAACCTATTCATCACGTTCTTCATCACAGCCATAGCCAATAGAAATCACGGTATAACAGCTTCCCAAGCGAGAATCGGTGCCCTGCTACATCTCATGATACTAGTACTCGGTCTTGTGCTTGGGCTTGTCTTCGAAGTAGTTGTATTCGTAAATACTGCGTTTAACACGAATTTCATTCTTTGGCTAAAGAATACAAGACCATTCTGGTTGGTGACTGTCGGGACGGGTTTACTGGCCATTAGTACAGGGTTAGCCTTGAGTAGAATTGTGGCGTGTAATAATATACGTATCAGATTAGAACGGCATCTTCAGGCGAGAAGACCTCCACGAAGAAGGACACGGGTCCAACCCATCCAAACCCGGAAGCCAGCTATTGTCGAAGCAGCCAGGCGCCTTGCGTCACCCGACCGGTTCCGATGCATCCAGTGCGGAACGGTTATTACGGGCGGAAAGGGGACCTGCCCTAACTGCAGAGCCGCTCAGCAGCGATGTATGGTTTGCCATCAGTTCATTGGGCAAGAAGAGCTTTACAACCGCTGCCCCCACTGTGGACAGCTAGCTCATCGCACACATCTGTTGGAATGGATTAAGATAAAGGGTATTTGCCCATACTGCAAGACCAAACTCAGACGGAAGGATATCACATAGAAACCACTGGAGAGCATACATTATGTCAAATGAACGTAATCGACAAAGCTGGAATGCGCTGAGCGCATTCTATCAGCGAACCCACAGGATTTCCCTCGACGATGTCCATTACGGACCTTACAGCCCAGGTGAGAAGGAACTGCAAATCATCGGAGATGTCAAGGGTCTTGATGTTCTGGAGCTGGGGTGTGGCGGAGGACAAATCGCGGTTGTTCTTGCCAAGTGGGGTGCCAAGTCGGTGACTGGCATGGATATCTCCGATGAGCAGATAGGGTATGCCTGGGAGCTAGCTCAGGAGCAGGAGGTTGAGGCTCGCTTCCTCCAGGGGAACGTTGAAGACCTCTCCGCCCTGGACGATGATTCCTTCGACTTGGTGGTGTCCTCTCACGCCCTTAACTATGTGGAGAACCTGTCCCAAGTGTTCGCTGAATCAGCACGGGTCCTTCGCCCCGGGGGGTGCTGCGTCTTCTGCTTTGGCCACCCCCTCTACTATGTTCTCGGCGATGCCCTCGAAGCTCAGGATTTGAGCCTTGTTGAGGACTATTTCTCAGAGAACCGTCATACTTGGGATTGGCTGGATGACCAGCGAACGCCTATCGCTACCTTTGAGCAGACCTACTGGCGGCTCGACCAAATCCTTAACGGGCTGATTGCGGTGGGCTTCAGGATTACCCGCGTCGAGGAACCGAAGGGCTACTCTCTAGCGCAGATAGAGGAGCAGGGCTTCGACGCACTGCCCTACATCGATGAGGATTTCGCCTCAGAGGAGGCCCATCGCTTCATCGAAATCTGTACCAAAATTCCCTTCTCATTAATCGTGGCGGCAAGCCTTACTCAAGAGTAGTTGAAAGCAGATGGTATGCGAAACGATCTATTCTGTACCGTCCGCTTTGCTGATTGCCCTCCGCTCAGTATCGATTCGCGTTCTGGCCAGTTGAACGTATTCTTCGCTCGTGTCGTAGCCGATGTAGTGTCGTCCTGTCCGCAGACAAGCTATTGCGGTGGTGCCACTCCCCATGAAGGGGTCAAGGACCACATCGCCCTTGAAGGTGTAGAGCTGGATTAGCCGGTAGGGGAGCTCTACGGGATAGGGGGCTGGGTGTCCTACGCGTTTAGCAGACTCGGTGGGGAAAGACCAGATGCTCTTGGTGAGAGCGAGGAACTCGTCTCGAGAAATGGTATTTGCTCTGCCTTTGGGTTTCCTCCGGGAGAAGGAGCCCTTGGAGAAAATCATGATGTATTCGTGGACATCGCGGAGGCAGGGGTTGGTGGCAGACTTCCAGCTGCCCCAGGCTGTAGAGGTGCCGGAGCTGGCTGCCTTGT
>JABXGV010000276.1 GCA_016550485.1 archaeon | reverse complement strand
CCCAGCACTCCTGTGGATTGGGGGTGAAATTCCGAGACCAATCCTTTCGCCTTGAAGGTCGTGGCGATTGGTGCCCCAATCTTCTCGGCAAAGGCCACAACTTGGTCTTTGGCAAACCGTGCACCCCACCCTGCAATGATTACGGGCTGCTTTGCCTCGTCAATCATCTGGGCGGCCTGTTTACACAGGTCACTGGGTGGACTGATACGGGGGGCTGGCATCCTCCCTTTGAGGGATTTGGCTTGGCGTTTGGTCTTTTCCTTCTGTAGGTTCAGGGGAACGCCGAGGTGAGAGACCCCCCGGTGAATGAGGGCGTTCTTGATAGCTAGTAGTGTGATTTCAGCGGTTTCTCCTGGGGTTGTAATCACCTTGTTGAAGAGGGAAACCGACTCGAAGAGAGAATTCTGGTCGATTTCCTGTAGGACATCCCGTCCGATGAACTGTAACGCGACCTGCCCGGTAATTGCCAGCACCGGAGCGCGGTCCATCTTGGCATCATACAATCCGGTCATCAGATTCGTTGCGCCAGGGCCAGCAATGGTGAGACACACACCTAATTCGCCCGTTAGCTTCGCATGAGCCGAAGCCATGAGGGCGGCGGTTTCCTCGTGCCGCACTGTAATGAACTCGATCTCAGGATTCGTTCGAAGGGCTTCGACAACACCGAGACACGTGTGGCCCGGAATCCCGTACACATGCTTCACGCCAGCCTTGACTAGCGTATCTACAATCACTTCTGACGCCGTCTGCTCCATGCGAATCACCTGCTCCTTTAATCGCCTAGATGTTCCTTATACCGCTTTTGTCTTTGCTAGGCTACCCAAAGTAGCGGCATTATCTTTGACGCGAGATCTCTGAGTTATCCACTAGAAGGGATAATCCTCAATTGGTAAGAAACAAGCAGCGCGTGCCCAGCCTTCGAAAAGCTTGCGTTCACGAAGAGCCGTCCACGGGTCTTCTGGGTTGTAATCATGGATTCAGTGGCGAAGTGTGAGGTGATGGCTCCGAGCGACGACAGCTATTGTGTTAATTTGGACTGCAGCAATCTTCATTATCGCCTCGTGGACTAATCGCAACTGGGAGGGGTAACGAACCCCCTGTCGAGTAAGAAAAGCTGCCCAGACATCTCCGTTAGTGAACTTCATTATGTGAGCCCATAGTTGACTAGATTGTTATAACCTATACGGATGTGAGATGCATAGCAGGTGCCCCACCACAAGATATAGTAGTTACAGCTCTGTTTCGAATGCTCAAAGGACAATACACATGGTATTTAATGTAAGGAATGATAATCGATGACCTGTTAGGAGTTTTATTCTGTGTTACGTGTTCTTCTCTTGTACGTTCTATCTGATGAAGGTGTAACCATTTTCTATTTGCATTGACTACATGATGAGCTCTGGTTCATCGACTAGATACCCGTGGAGGTCATCGATAACTGTGACTCCTTCCTCGCTGATGATATCTATCCGGTGTTGGATCATAGCCTTAGCTTTTCCTAGTTTACAGGCACTACGGGCTTGCATGTAGAGCTTGAGGGCTTGAGCCAATCCGTCATTAATAATTTCCTTTATCTCTCGACGTTCTTTCTCCTTTACAGGGATGCCATATACTTCTCTTAGAGACTTCATGAATTTGTCATGCCTTTCTTCGCTAGGCTTCATTTTACCTAGGAACTCCTCACCCATGGCTGGTTTTGATTCAAGATAGAGTTTTAACGTCTCCAAGATTGACGGCAATTCCTGATGAACATTAAACATCCAATACTGTGCTTCAGCTCGAAAGCCCGTAATCAACGCACCTAGGTGCTCAGGATTCATACGCTGGTGCATCTCTTGCCCAGCACCCCTAATCGCTTCAACCCTCGATTTCGCACTCTTTAAACAAGATATAGCCCTTAGGTAAAAGTCCCGAATAGTTATTGCACTTTTCAAGAGCGCTTCAAACTTGTTGTAAGAATAACGAAAGTCTTCATACTCTGTGACGATTCCTGTGACCGCACTTCGGCTAGGACCTCCTTCAAAAAACTCGGGAACTTCAATCTTGGCATCATACTCTAGGGCCCATCCCTCAGATTCTGGCGTTGACCTCTTACCAAACTGGGTCCAGACAGCAGCCGCAAACCGCAGAAGCAAAGCCACCATGTACTCCTCATTGGTTACAGCCACTTCCTCTCCAGTCTCTGTATCCTTCACCATGATTTTCTTAATTCCTGCCTCCTCAAAAGAAGTTCCTTCTAACACCTCCTCGAAGAGCTTTGCCAGCTCGATGAAGCTCTCAGCCGCCCGTTCTGTATACCTCTTCTTTTTGAGAGTCTTCTCTATGCTCTCAAGAAGGTTCTTCATACGAGCCAGGGCACGAAGCTTTGTCTTCACCTTTGGTGTAAGCTCCTTATCGTACTTTGCGATGAAGCTTTCAACCTTTCCTTTCTCAATAGCGCTCTTCATCTGATGTTCAAGAACTTCTTCTTTAACCCGACCTTTTAATTTCTTAAACAACCATGACACAGCTGCCTTCAATTCTTCTTCGAATAATTTCGTGACCACAGGAGCTAGGAGAGCAGCCAAGTATGGAAGAAACATAGCCAAAATACTCAACCTCCGAAACTCTACTGAAGGACAAAATATCCCTCACACAGTCAGCTCAAAAATACGACTTATCGACTTAAAAACTAACCTGAATTTTCTCAAAGTCAGTTATTCACATCATTGTATGCCAAAGGCTCCTTAAAGAAGACTCCTTCACAACAAAATACTATACCCTTACGAGTTCCTGTAATCGCCAAAACGATATCTAAGGTGATGCTATCACAAAAACGCCAGCAGCGAGATCCGACTAAGACTTTACACGTTTGAATGGGTTGCCGTAGAGGGTGTAAACCGCCCAGAACTGGGGCTGCTCAAAGACCCGCCGGTCTTCATAGAGTTCCCGCCGCGCCCGAAACAACGCCTCCGCCACCGTCAACCCCTCCCCTAGGAAGGCCTCATAGAAGTAGCGCATCAGATGAGGGGCGACCTGGTCGTCGAGCAGCCAGTTGGTAGCAATGATGGTGGTAGCTCCGGCCAGGGTAAGCCCCCGGAGAATGCCAAGAGCCTCGTCACCCCGACTGATCTCGCTCCGGCTGGTCTCACAGGCACTCAACACGAAAAGTGGGGAACCCGGAAAGCGATGATCCAACATCTCGGTGACCGTGTGGGGGCTGTGGCCCTTGGGGGCGTAGAACTTCAGATGACTCATCCACGGATCCTCGGCGAAGGCCCCGTGCCCCGCAAAATGGATAATCGAAGGGGCTTCAGCTGCCTTAGCAATGAACTGGTCCTCAGTAGCTTTGCTATGGCGGAGTGGCCCTAATATGTCCGGTTTGGGGGAAAGGGAACCGATGACTTGGTCAAGGATGGAATCCACTTCCTTGTCAGCACCTTCGAGTGCGAGGCTGGCGATGTTGTTATTGGGGTTAGCAACGAAGAGGACCCTGCTAGGCATCGGTTTCTCCCTTCTCAAACAAGAGACGACCAAGCTCAGACTATAACTCCGCACCATGGGGATCGTCAATCCCAGGAAACCACCAAATTCTGAAGAAGCCGCACTCGTGGTTGAAGGTTGCTGAGCGACACCCCACGGAAACAGGTGCAACTGTCCATGGGGAACAAGAACAAGGAGCTCCTTTCCCGTTAGTGTTTGCCAGAGCCCCTCCGGCAGCCACCCCCCCATCAGCCGGGCAAGCTTCAAAAGATGATTATTGGCTCCAGAGAAGTCCTTCACCTCCATTGCCACATAGAATTCCTTAAGAACCTTCAAAGCACTGCTTAAGTCAAAGGAGTTGCTTTGGTGGAGGACAATCCCCTCTTCAGACCAAGCTAATACCTGAAAATGGTCAGCTGCACTTTCAGGAGCGTAAAAGAATTCCCAGATGAGCACTTTTAGACTTTGATTGAAGAGTTCTCTGAAGGAGGGAAGGGGATTGTAGGTGGCGGTCTGACGAACCTGACCAGGATCCGCACACCGATCCAGAATCTGCCGCCGCTTCGCCTTCAGTTGTTCCGCAACTTGCTCCAATTCGGCCTTTGTGATGGTGCTTAACTCCTCTACTTCGGTGGTATCACCGCCGCGGGTGCGAAGAGCTGCTATCGCCTGGACCTTTGCGGCGTATATGTGGTCAAGTTCCTGTAATCGATCGGTGAGCCGCTGTTCCTCCTCAATCACTTGACGCATTTCAGGACAGATTGTCAACAGTGACTGACGGGGTTGCCCTGGCTCTAGCCGGTCCACGATTTCACGAGCCTTGCCCAACTCCAAGAACTTCACAGCCTTCATCAACAACTCTGTGGGTTGCTCTACTCCCTTTCCACCTGCCCGATACCAGTCAAACAGAAGTGCAACAGCTGCGGTTATAGGATAGGTATGTGTTGCACGGAAGTCCTGCCGAAGCCTTGTAGAGGCCATTCCACCCACCAGCAACTCTGCTATATCAACAGCCTTCTCTAATGCTTCTAATCCATCACCATATCGCTCAAGAGACCAATACGCCCACCCAATATTCCCAAGGCTGTCACTTTCACCTCGGGGGAAACCTATCTCACGGAAAATCACAAGGGCCTGCTGGAGGTGTTCGAGAGCCTTCTGGGATTGACCAAGTAGTTGGTATATTCTACCGATGTTGCCCAAGGCGGCTCCTTCGCCACGCCGGTCCTCCACTTCCCTGAGGATATCGCGGGCTTGCTCGTAGTAGCTCAGGGCTTCCTGATGTTTCCCCAATGATTCATAGATTACACCTATGGTGTGCAAGGTGCTACCTTCGAGTTGCCGGTCTCCCACCTCCCGACTGATGGCGAGGGCCTCGCGGTAGTGGTCTAGGGCCTCCTGCAGCCGCCCCAACGTGGCGTAGGTTGTGCCGATGTTTTGGAGGGCGAGCCCTTCGCCTGCACGGTCTCCCACCTCCCGACTGATGGCGAGGGCCTCGCGGTAGTGGTCTAGGGCCTCCTGCAGCCGCCCCAACGCCTGATATGCTATGCCGATGTGGTTCAGAGTGCCGCCTTCGCTTTGGCGGTCTCCCAGATCCCGGAGGATATCAAAGGCTTGCTCGAAGTGTTTGAGGGCTTCCTTTGGCTGCCCCAAGACCCGGTAAACTGCACCAAGGTTATTCAGGGCGAAGCTTTCGCCTTGGCGGTCTCCCACCTCCCGACTGATGGCGAGGGCCTCGCGGTAGTGGTCTAGGGCCTCCTGCAGCCGCCCCAAGTTACGGTAAACTAGGCCAATGTTGTTTAGGGTGCCGCCTTCGTCTTCGCGGTTGCCGAGGGCTTGAGTGAACTCGAGAAGTAATGTGAAGAGTGTCAAAGCGGCTGTAAGCTTACCTTGATTAAGGCGCTTGGCAGCATTATCATGTAAATATTCGCTGAACATCTTCATGTGTAGTAATACTTGGTCGTCAATTTTTTTCTTAAGACGGCGGTATTCCTGTAGTAATTCTTTGCCATGTGTAATAAACCAGTCGATTGAATCCTGATCGTCTGTCACCAAGTTCCTATCCCCTAATGAGTATGGAGTGGCACTGCGTCGATGTAGTTCAGGGTATCCCCGTCACCTTGGCGAACCTCCACCTTATGGAGGATAAGGCGCGCTTGCTGAAACCAGTACACCCTACCAAGGTTATCCAGCGCTACTCCATCCCTTTTCCAAGTACCGCGGGTTCTCGTGAACTCGAAGGCAAGGGTTAGGATAGATAATACAGATACGAATTGGTCTTCACAATAGCACTGAAGAGTTTGTTTTGATAATTCCAAGTGGGTATGCATCATGAGCGCCTCTAGTATGTACCGGTCTTTGTGTTCAAAACCACGGTATCGGGTCTGCAAAGCTCTGCTCTGCGCAATTAGCCCCGATATCGAATCCGACTTGTCTTGGGACAAGAGACACCTACCTCCCAACAAGTATAGTGCTGTACCAGTAAAAAGCCTTCTTCGAGGAGCCAAGACAAGCTTCCGACCGCTGCAGATTACCCTCCATCCACAACTGCTATGTCACACGCTTGAAAGGGTTGCCATAGAGGGTGTAGACTGCCCAGAACCGGGGCTGCTCAAAGATCCGGCGGTCCTCGTAGAGCTCCCGCCGCGCATGAAGCAAGGCCTGGGCTGCTGTCTGCCCCTTCCCAAGGAAATGCTCGTAGAAATAACGCATGAACAGGGGGGCAATCTGGTCGTCGAGTAACCAATTGGTTGCCACGATGGTGGTGGCTCCAGCGAGGGTAAGACCTCGGAGAATACCAATAGCCTCATCACCCTTGCTGAGTTCACTACGAGCGGTCTCACAAGCACTTAAAATGAAAAGGGGAGACTTCGGGAAGATGTGGTTGAGCATTTCGGTGACTGTGTGGGGGCTGTGCCCCTTGGGAGCATAGAATTTCAGGTGGCTCAACCAAGGGTCATCAGCAAAAGATCCATGCCCTGCAAAATGGATGATTGAAGGAGCCTTCTCAACCGCCTTGCAGAAAGCCTCTTCAGTGGCCTTCGCGTGTCGAAGTTCCCCTATGACTTGATGGGGAGATGCAAGCGACGGTAATATCTCGGTCAGGATCGAGTCCACCTCTTTGTCCGCTCCGGGGAGAGCGAGTCGGCTCACGTTGAAGTTAGGGTTGGCCACTAGGAGTAGTCTTGGAGGCATCGTTTCCTCCCGCTTCAGACAAGACATTACTAGACTCAGGCTGTAACTGCGTACTATGGGCACCTTCAAGCCTAGGTATCCACCAAACTCCTCCGCAGACGCCGAATCCTTGGCTGCTGCTGAGGGGTGTTGGGCGATGCTCCAAGGAAACATATGGAATTCTCCGTGGGGGATAAGGATAAGCAGTTCCTTATCGTCAAGAGTCTCCCAGAGGGTTTCAGGTAACCACTGCCCCAGCTGCTGAGCGAGTTCTAGGAGACAGCCGTTAGCTTCTGAGAGGGACTCCCTCGCTATAGCTGCATAGAACTCCCGGAGCCGCGCAATAGCCGATTCCAAGTCGAGAGGATTGCTTTTGTGGAGGGTGATGCTTTCTTTGGACCACGCTAAGATTGTAAATAAATCAGCCGCCTCCTCAGGGTAATAGAAGAGTTCCCAGATGAGCACATTCGGGTAAGATGCAAAGATTGTTTTCTTAAAGGTGGGAAGGGGGTTGTAAGTGGCCGTCTGACGTACCTGTCCCGGATCAGCACACTGTTCCAGGATTTGCAGCCGCCGGGCCTTCAGAACCTTCGCTAGGCGCTCCACTTCCGTCTTGGAGACAAGGCGCGCCTTCTCTGCCGCTACAACATCACCACCACGGGTGCGTACCGCCGCAATTGCCCGGCTCTCCATCGCATAAATACGGTCAAGTTCCTGTAGCCGTTCAGTAAGCTGTTGCTCCTCCTCGATTACTTCACGCATTTTTGGACAAATCGCCAGCAGCGCTTTCCGAGGTCGTCCGGGTGTCAGCTTATCCACAATCTCTCGGGCTTTGCCTAGTTCTAGAAAACGTAGAGCCTCAAACAAAAGCGGCGTTTGCGATGTCCATCCCTCTCCACCCTTCATATACCAATTCAGCAAGAGCTGCACGGTAGCATTAAACATGAATAATTGAGTACCACGGAATCCTCGCCGAATCACCTCTGAACGCATCTCCCCCACCATGACCTCCATAATATCTAAGGCTTCCTGTAGATTCTTGAACCCCTCACCAAACTGGTCAAGTTCACCTTGCACTTCGCCAATATTGCCCATCGATATAAATTCGTTTTGACGGTCATTCACCTCCCGAAAAATCTGGAGGGCCTGTTGGAAGTAGTTCAAGGCTTCTTGTAACCGCCCCAATGCCCAGTGCACTGAACCGATGCTATTTAGCGTCGCGCCCTCACCTGGTCGATCACCCATCTCCCGGTGAATCGTGAGAGCCTGCTGGAGATGGTCTAGGGCCTCTGGTAGTCGCCCCCAAACCTCATACACTCTGCCTATGTTGTTCAGGAAAGTGCTTTCACCCCGGCGGTGACCCATCTCCCGGTGAATCTTAAGGCCCTGCTGGAAGTGGTCCAAGGCCTCTGGCAGCCGTTCCAAAGACCAGTACGTTAAGCCGAGATTATTCAGGGTAGTACCTTCAGCTTGACGGTTACCCATCTCACGAGCAATAATAAGGGCTTGCCGGAGATGGTCAAGCGCTTGTTGAAATTGACCCAACCCCTGATACACCATGCCGATATTACCGAGGATGGTGGCTTCTCCTTGGCGGTCGCCCTGCTCCCGGTGAATCGTGAGAGCCTGCTGGAAGTGGTCCAAGGCTTCTTGTAGTTGCCCCCTCAGATTATACACTAAACTTATGTTATTTAGAGAGGCGGCTTCCCCTAAGCGGTCGCCCACCTCCCGGTGAATCGTGAGAGCCTGCTGGTGGTGATCTAGGGCCTCTGATAGTCGCCCCCATGTCTGATACACCATACCTATGTGGTTCAGAGTTTTGCCTTCGCTGTTACGGTCGCCCACCTCCTGAAAAATCTTGAGAGCCTGCTGGTGGTGATCTAGGGCCTCTGATAGTCGCCCCCAAACCTCATACACCGAGCCAATGTTATTCAGGGTGGTGCCTTCACCGCTAAGGTTCTTCATTTCTCGGGCAATCTTGAGGGCTTGATGGTAGTGGTCCAAGGCCTCCTGCAGCCGCCCCCATACCTCATACACTCTGCCGATATTGTTTAGCCCAGTGCCTTCGTTTTCACGGTCGCCCACCTCCTGAAAAATCTTGAGAGCCTGCTGGAGATGGTCTAGACCCTCTTGGAATCGCCCAAACGCCTTATATACTTCGCCGATGTTGCCCAAGCTAGTGGCTTCTCCTTGGCGGTCGCCCACCTCCTGAAAAATCTTGAGAGCCTGCTGGTGGTGATCTAGGGCCTCTGATAGTCGCCCCCACACGAAATACACTTCACCGATGTAGTGTAGGGTGAGTGCAACCATTGAGCGGCTACCTATTTCTTGTGCCTTTTGAAGGGCTAATTGAAAATGGTCCAAGGCTTGCTGCAGCTGCCTTTGTACTTGATACACCCTGCCAATACCCATCAATGTGTTGAATTGGGTTTCGTGGTCGCCTACTTCTCGTGCAGTCTGAAGGGTAAGTTGAAATTGCTTGAGCGCCTCCTGTAGTCGCCCCCACTCAAAGTAAAGCCCACCAATACTGAACAGTATAGCGGCTTCACCCTCTTGGTCACCAAACATTCTCGTAAGTTCGAGTAGTTCCATGTAGATAGTGAGTGTGGTATTTAGATCACCCGTACTTTTATACTGAACAGCTTCGATTGTAAGTGCTGGAATTACCTCTCCAAATAGTTGTTCTAAAGGTCGCGTATCATCGGGGTCACCCTGTTGGTATTCTGCAACTAGCCTTTTAGCAGAGCTAATGAGCTGTTTGACTTTATCATTGTTTGAGGATGTCATATGGTTCTGTCCCTCCATATGGTCATAGAGTTGAATAGACTTGGTTATATAATTTTGCAGTTAGGGACGATGTGTCTATTGTGCCTGAAAGGATTGCCAGAGGATTTAGACAGCTCATTGGCAGAATGTATACATACCTCCCTAAAAAGGAAAAATACAAACAGTATTAGAACCCAAGTCTAACCCATACAAATCTGGTATGGAACCACTCAGTATTCGATTTTACTGAAAACCTAAATCTAATACTATCTTAGTTCATTTACTAGGTGAACCAACTATGAGTGATGGTATACGAATCCAAAAATGGAGGGGTTCCTAAATCAAGTTTCAGCGACTGGTCGGTCCATCCAGAATTCTGCGGGGTTTGTGTGAATATCTAGAACTGCTAGTTTGCCAGAATCTAAGGCTTCTTGGATTGTAGATTCAAGCTCATCTGGCTTTCTAACCGTGTAGCCGAGCCCACTACAGAAGACAGCGAAATCAGCAAATCCACACTAATCCCCCCCCTAAAAACAGCTAGATGTTCCTTAAACTGTTTTTGTCTTTGCTAGACTACCCGAGATAGCAGCAACCCCATTGAATCTAGTTGCAGATTTATTGACCTAGGAGGAGGCGAAGGCTTTCCCGAAACTGATGTCCTTACTGACCAAGAAGAAGAGCAGGTAGACGACACCGAAGAACCCGTCGACGCCTACTAAGGCTAAGAAGGGCAGGGGTACAACACCAATATACCAGTAGTATACAGCGATGACAACGGTGAGGAGATGGGCAATGATTTTGATCAAGGGGATTATCTGTAATCCCTCAATATTGCGATAGGCTGCGAACAGGCCTACTGCGAAGGCGATGAGGCAGGCCCCCACGATCTGAGCAATCATGGTGGCGAGCAGGTCGAGGGTCAGCCCGAACAGGTTAGCCGCGAGATTGGGGATGACAAGGAACACTATACCGAGAATGAGGTCGTAAATCGCGTTCAGGAGACAAAGAATTGCCAAGGTTTTCGTCATGTGCGAATCCATCCACTTCGTAGGTATGTTCAGTGGGTCACCTACTCATCACTCCAAGTTACTAATAAATAATATCAATCTCGGACTGGCAGACAAGATGGGAAGCTAGGCCTTATTGGAAGCTTCTTTCCACATACGAATACGAAGCCATACCCACTGCCACCAACAACGACGTAAAAAACAGAGCCCCCTAAATAACGCCCAACAAATAACATAAAGGGAGCAGGCTCCGAATAGCGTAGGGAGGTAGCACGCCTTCTATGACGACAATCCGATTGGCTAGAACCGAAGACAGCAAGAGCCTGTTGGACTGTGAAATCCATATCTGGGAGAGCCTACGAGGCATCCTGCCTGAGGAGTGGGTGTCGGAGGAAATCACCCGGATCAGGAAAGCCGGGTTAATGGACCACTGGAAACTATTCATTCAAGACGAGACACGTATTGTCCTTGTTGCCGTGGAAGAGGACCAAGTTGTGGGATTAGCGTATGGACGAGTCGAAGGGGGCGGCACCTCCTGGCTCAGCTTCCTGGGTGTCCACTTGGAGTCTAGAGGGAAAGGGCTTGGGAGAAGCCTCTTGCAACGCTTTGTCGATGAGGCAAAGGGTAGAGGACAGATGAAAGTCAGTCTGAACACTGCACCACAACTAAAAGCTGCCATCAGCCTTTACAACAGTATGGGGTTCCTCCCAGAAGGCCTTCTACGACGCCACAGTTACGGGGTCGACCTCATCATCTACAGCAGATTCCTGGACTAGTTGTCCGTGAGCACTCGCATGTCTGCTTCCGCGAAATACTTGAACGCCTTTGTCCCGTATTTCACATCGAGTTTCCTGGTGTAGAGTTGTAATGCCCTCAGGGTTGAAAGCCCACCTGCCTCCTGGCTGAACACGAGCTTCATCTGCCATCCCTCCTTTCTGAGGGCTCCGGTTGGGGTCTTCCATTTCCGGTCGAGCTCAACGAGTGCACCCTGTAGACCGAATTCTGGTAGATGCTTGAACAGCTTGGTCTCCACGAACTCCCAGGTCCCCAGACCGGTTTCACTCCCTCGGTTCTCGATGAAGGATTTCGCATCGACGAGAAGATGAACACCACCGTCTTCCCCGAATTCTCCAAAGCGACCGAAAATCCAGAGGAACCGCAGGAAGTTGCGGATGCGATTCTTCAGCCGCGTCTGCGTGGGGAGCGTGTCAACATCGCCTAAGCCTAACAGTGAATGGTTGATGTTGGTCAGTATCTGGTGAAGCGACCGAAGGCCTACTAGCTCGTCACCTGTAAGGGGCAGGTGTTTGGGAAACGGGACGATTTTGACCTTTCGCGGTGGCACCGTGGCTACCTCCTTGATCTCTTCTGGTTTGAGGGCCTTCCGGATAGCCAGGAGATGTTGTAGTCCCTCGAAGGGTTCGACGAAGGTGCGGTACTCCTCCTCCGAGATTGGCTTGCCGTGTTTGGCTTCGATTTTCTCTCGTGACCACTCAACGCCTTGCACTTTGACGTGGTCACAGGGGAACCGTGAGCAATACGCACAGTTAGGAATCCCAGTCCGGGTCACACACTTGCGGATAAGGCAGTTCTTCAGCGGAATCCGGGCGCCCTTAGGTATCTCCTCGTCAGGGGTTCGGCAGCTCACACAGTTACTGAAGGTCTTGGAGGGGCGATACCCGAGCACACTTTTGCATTGCTGGCAGAAGGTCTCGTACTCATCGCCTCTCATGGAGGCGCCCACTGCCCGAGACCACGGACACCGGTCACAAGCCATACCACACTTACTATAATTCTCGGTCAACAATTGGTCCTCCACGCAGCATACCAGTGGATTAGCTCGTATATAACGTATCAGACTCTACCTGAGAAATAAACCAGAAAAAAGAGGGAGGCTGGAGGACCCGGATCCTGACACCCTTAGCAGGATGGTCCTCCAGCAGTGCCAGCGCATCCTCGCCCAGACTGCCGCTGGTCTTCAGGTCTGTAGCCACACCTTTCCTTCCTCTAGGCGACACACAGCAAGTGTGTGTCTTGAATCACGATGCTTATCGTGACATGAGGAGCTGAAGTGCGAACCGCTGGTTCGGTTTAGCGGTGGGGTTACGGCACCCAGTGCAGGCGCGTTCTTGCAGCGAGACCTTTGCGAAGCTGAATAATTTCTTATGCTTATTTCCCATTGCACATCACCTCCTTCATCGTACCCGTTCTCACTCTAGGATACCTAGTCTTCACTCTACTCGCTGATCGGGGCGTAGAGTTCGAGACTGAATTCGGACTCACCGGTGACATCGAGCGTCTTTTCGAGCCACTGGTGGTGGGCTTTACCGTATTTACTGGCTTTCAGCCATTCTACAAGGCGTCCCCAGGTTTGTCCGATTTTCTCGTAGTTGTCCCCGATATCCTTGCAGAGAGTAACCGCGTAGAGGCCGCCTTCGAAGTCTTTGATCTCGACTTCGTCGGATTCGAAGTCTGGGTCGACGCGGATCCAGAACTCGTAGCCGTACTCGTCTTTGCCCGGCTGTGGGTCAGGATTGTTAAATCCATAGACCGGGTGGCGCCCGGGGTCTTCGAGCATGCCGCGGGGCTTTGCCCAGGCGATGAGTTTCTCGGCTGCAAGGGGTTCGGGGGATTTACCTAGAGCGTGGAAGCTGGCCACGCGCATCGGTTCGAGTTTTACAATTCTTACCTTCAATTCGTCTTCCTTCCTCCTTAGTGGGACTCGTCGGATGGCGTCTGCCCGCTTTGCGGCGATCTGTTCTCGTCGGCGCTGGGTCTGGAGGTAGGCGGATCCTATGGCGTGCATCAGTTCGGTGCCGTCCGGGCTGAGTTCGTACTGGCCCCGGGCGGTGTGGGTGATGACGCCGGCCTCCACAAGGATTCCGAGGTGGTGGGCTAGGGCGGTCTTGCCTAGCTTCGTGGCCTTCTGCAGGTCGCGGAAGGTCTGGGGGTCTCGGAGGAGGGCGGTGAGAATCTGTAGCCTACGTTTGTTCGCCATGGAGTTCAGGACGACGGTGATGTCGTCGCGCTCCGTGGTCAGGATTTTCCAGATTGCATCGTTGTTATTGCCGCTCATGGAGAAGACATCCATCTACCGCCTCTTTTCTCTAGCCCTCCATATAAATATTCCTATAATTATTGAATATTAGACCTAATATTACTGAATAACACTGCAAGAGCGAAGGGAAATGGGCATGAACACTCTCATCGCCCCACACTACAATGTTTTCTCAACAGCGTAGAAGATTTGTTACCTTTTACAATATATTTATATCATAGTTATAGACATTCGTCTCATAAGTTGAGAATAATGGAGCGTATGATGCGAACACCTCATAGAGGAGACCCCCACCAAGCACCCAAGAGTCACAATATGTGACCTCAGCCGGTGACCTCTCCTGGTGAGTCCGCATTATAAGCCAAGCGCTCAACACGGAAGGATAGTGACTAAGAAATGGGCATCACAGATCGGATCCTCGGATTTGAATCGGCAACTCCCGAAGGGCTCAAGCTAGCCAAGACCATCGCCATCCTTATCTCCTGCTTCTCCATCAGCTTCCAGATTTCCTCCACCTTCTACTTCGTGTTCATCGCCGAAGCCCTCGGCGGCGGGAGCTGGGAGCTTGGCATCGCCCTCATCGGACTACTGGTCGTCGTACGGCTGGTTGTCCAGACCATTCTTGATTATCCAACGGGAGCCCTTGGCGACTGGATTGGGCAACGCTGGGTCATCGCCTCAGCCCTGGTGTGCTATGGAATCGCTTTCTACCTCACCTCCCTGGTCACTGTGACTACTCCCTTTATCGTATTCCTCGCCATCTATGTCCTCTTCGGTGTAGGGGCCTCCCAAGAAAGTGGGGCATTCAACGCCTGGTTCGACAACAACTACCGGGTCGCCATGCCCCACGACAAGGACCGCAAACAGTACGGCGCCTTCTGGGGCCGAGTCGGCATGTTCTGGCAAATTGTCGCGACACTGGTCTTAATCCCTGGATCCGTTCTTGCCATGCTCACCGGCAGGTCATGGATCTTCCAGCTTCAAACCATCTTTAGCTTCGTTCTCGCAGTGTTTGTACTCTTCACCATCAAGGACCTACCAGGCGTCCGGGCCGAAAAGAAGCAACAATCCCTCCGCGAATATGGCGGTCTCCTCGTGGACGGGTTCAAGTTCCTGGTGTCCTCCAAGTTCGTTGCTTTAACCATCCTCGGTGAAGTCATCATGATCTCGACGGGTATCCTCTGGGGCGAGATTGTCCTCTGGTCCCTCTACTTCGCGTACCTCCTCAACGAGGTGGCGGTCTCAACCTTCCGCACCCTCATCTTTGTGCCTGACGCCATGCTCCGTGAGCGGAGCGGCTTCTGGTCCAAGCGGTTCGAGCCGGGCAAGTGGATTCCGCGCTTCCGGTTTCTCCAGTTCTGCGGCTTCTCCTTCTACTTGCTGCTCACCGCCATCACCGTCTTCTTCCCCGCCCCCCTCGAGTCCACGCTGCTGATTACGGTGCCCTTCCCCTTCACGAGTGTACCCCTGATCCAGCTGCCCCTAATCTCCATTATTCCAGTGATTCTGATCTTTTCGACCTTCATGATCTCGTCGATGTTCGCCGGATTCTCTGGGATTCTCACCCAGCGGATTATGATTGATGTGGTGCCCTCCCGGATTCGCAACAGCTTGTATAGTCTTCGTCCGACGCTGGCGATGCTCTTTGCCATCCCGCTTGTCCTCTACCTCGCGCAGGTCCAGCAAGCCTTTGGACTCCCCGTCACGCTCCTCCTTTGCTCTGTGGTTGCATTCCTGGGTGCGCTGCTCATTAAGAAGGGGTTCAGCTACCCCGTTCCACAGGCAGAGACCTCCGAAACGCCAGAAGCCGAAGCTGACGAACCTACGGCACCAGAACCGACAACGGAAACACCGGGTGAAGCCATCGCGAAAGAGGTTCCAGCCGAGCCCCCAGCGGTGGAAGCTGAAGGAGAAGAACCAGTAATCACCAGACCCTAGAAACCCTGAAGTATTGAAACAGAAAGGTATGGAGTGACAGCTATGAGTCTGCTTGCACGATTCTTCGGATTTGACGACGCAACCCCCGATGGCATGAAGATTGCCAAGATCCTGATGCTGCTCGTCTCCGCCTTCTCGATTACCTTCCAGATTAGCTCTACCTTCTGGATGATTTTCATCGCCCAAGCCTTGGGCGGCGGCGATTTCATGCTGGGGCTCGCCCTTGTGGGGACCCTCGTCATCGTCAGAATGGTCATCCAGACAGTCCTCGATTACCCCACAGGCGCGCTGGGCGATTGGATTGGGCAGCGCTGGGTGATCGCCTCCGCCCTAGTCTGCTATGGAATCGGCTATTGGATGACCTCTATCGTCACGCCTACCACGCCTTTCATCTTCTTTCTCGCCATCTATGTCCTGTTCGGTGTGGGCGCCTCCCAGGAAAGCGGAGCTATGCAGGCCTGGTTTGATAATAACTACCGAGTCGCCATGCCGCATGACAAGGACCGGAAGCAGTTCGGTGTGTTCGCGGGACGGATGGGATTCCTCTTCATGATCCTGTCTACAGCGGTGCTGATTCCGGGAAGTATCTTAGCCACCCTCTTGAATCGGACCTGGGTCTTCCAGTTTCAAGCGGTCGCCAGCATCGTGTTTGCAGGTGTCGTCATGCTGGTCCTCAAGGACCTTCCCGGTGTCCGAGAAGCGCTGAAGAAGAATAAATCTCTGAGAGAGTACGGGAGCCTCCTCAAGGACGGCTTCAAGTTCCTCTTCTCCTCCAAGTTCGTCGGCCTCATCATCCTCGGTGAGGTGGTGATGTTCGCTGCCGGCATGGTCTGGGGCGAGCTCATCCTGTTCCCGCTCTACTTCAGCTATCTGCTCACCGATATCGGCGTATCCACCTACCGGAGCATCGTGTTTGTCCCCGATGCGGTCATCCGGGAACGGAGTGGGATCTGGTCAAAGCGCTTTGACCAGGCCAAGTGGATTCCCCGGTTCCGGCTCCTCCAGTTCGGTGGGTTCGCCTTCTATGCCGCCTTCACCGCCATCACCTTTTTCTTCCCGCCACCCCCTACATCTGCGCTCCTCCTCACCCTGTATAATCCCTTGAATGGGGCCATTCTCTTTCAGGTTCCCATTGCCTCTATCGTCCCTGTCGTCCTCATCTTCACAACCTTCATGATCACCTCGTTGTTTGCGAACTTTGCCGGCATCCTCACCAGTCGCATCATGATTGATGTGATTCCTAACCGGATCCGGAACAGCATGTACTCCTTGCAACCGACCCTCTTCATGCTAGCAGCAATCCCCCTAATCTACTATCTGAGCCAGGCGCTCCCAGCGTCTGGGTTCCCGCCGACATTTCTGATCTGTGCGGTGTTTGCCGCGGTCGGTGCCCTGCTCATCTGGTGGGGCTTCCAGCACCCGATTCCCAAGGCGGAGTCCGTTGAGGAATCCATCGATGCCGTTGGTGAACCTGAGCCGCTCGACGAGGGGGTCGAGGCGCCAGTCTTAGACCACGAGGTCGAATACCCCAAAGCCCCGGTACAGAGCGTTCCCAAGGGTAAGGAATCATAACCTTTATGACGGGGGACATCCGAGCCCACGCGATTATGATGTCTTGGCTTGAGAAATTCAAGACCGCCCTGAAACGCTTCGCGGGAGCCAGGATGAGTGAGCAAGTGCTGGGGGGGAGCGAGACGATTTCTGCGAGCAGTTCGTTGCTGAAGAAAGCCAAATGGATCAAGGACGCCATCGACCGCCTCGATGCGCTCGTTGAGGACACGGAGACTCGACGGAGCGTCTTGTTGTGCTGCTCCCATCGGTTCCCCAAGACCCGTATCCGGAAGCTTCGCGCAGAGTACCAACGGTTGGGCAGCCTCGACGCGCTCCTCAAGTACATGCACCAGGACACCTCGTGGGGTGGCCTCTCCTACTATGAATATCCTAAACGGGAAGGCACCATCATCTACGTGACGAAGGTTCCCTATGCGCCTGCGAAGTACCGGGCGGCGACTACTCCGGAGGAGAAACGCCGCGCCTACTGTCACTGCGGCTGGGTCAAGGCCACTACTGAGCCCATCTCGCAAACTTTCTGTCTGTGCGGCTCTGGATGGTATAAGACACTATGGGAGGGAATCCTCGGACAACCCGTACGTGTCGAAGTATTGAGGACGGTTGCCCACGGCGATGAAGACTGCACATTCGCTATTCATCTTCCTCCCGACT
>JABXGV010000275.1 GCA_016550485.1 archaeon | reverse complement strand
GGCTGCGTACACCTCGGCTCCAGAACGTCAAATAGAACAATTGTACGCGCAAGCTGAGGATCATCGTCGAGTACCTTGGAACCTCTATGGGCAACCTCTTTCCACAGAGGATATCCGCTCTCTTTACACCCGAGAATTACTGCAGCAGGTGGAATGTAGTAAGATTCGACACCGGAAACTCTTCGTTATAGCGGACTGTGGCGGCGGGGCTGCGTCGATAATGATGCCCCACCTTCTAAACCGAGCAGGATGCCGAGTGGAAACCCTATTCTGTGATCCAGATGGCCTCTTTCAAGGGCGACACCCTGAGCCTGCGGAGGAAAACCTTACCAAACTGAGGAACCAAGTCGTGAAGGCTGGGGCAGATCTAGGCATGGCCTGGGATGGCGATGCAGACCGTATCATTTTCATTGATCACAAGGGGCGCTTTATTATGGGCGATCGCAGCTTTGCCCTTGCTGCCTACCATCGGCTGCGCGATAGCCCTGATCAGCATAAGAAAATAGTCACTCAAGTCGCAACGAGCGATGTAGTTCGGGACGTAGCTGACGCCCTGAAGGCGGACGTAGTGCTTACCAAGGTTGGTGAGCCAAACATTGTCGCTAAGATGAAGGAAGTAGATGCCCAGATAGGAGGCGAAGAAAATGGAGGGGTTATCTACAGTGGCTGGTATTGGACCCGCGAGGGGTTACTCACCGCACTCACTGTTTTAGATCTCATTGCTCAAGAAGAAACGTCGTTATACGAATTAGACCAACGCTTTCCCTCCTATTCACAGGTGAAAGCGGGTTTTCCCTGCACTGATCTAGAAAAAGTAGCACTCTTCGAGCGAGTGATTGAACATCTATCACCAGACACCGAGTGTGATACACTGGATGGATTGAAAATTCGCTACCCAGACGGTTGGGTTCTCCTGCGACCCTCAGGAACTGAGCCCAAATTCCGGGTGTTTGCAGAAGCGAGCACCCCAGCAAGGGCAGAAGAGCTCGCTAAGCAAGGATTAGAGCTTCTTCAGCAGACCAGAGAAGAGATAAAAACTGATCCTGTTTGAGATGAAAAATAATGCGTCTACTCATCTTTCATGGAAACCTTGCCTACAAGGCAACAGAACCAGTTAAAATCAGTGTGCGTGATGATGCCGAGGAAGGAGTATGGAAGGAGTATGAGAACTGCCTGACTGCCTTCTGCGCCGTTGAAGCCACCGATGAAGGCAGACTGTCAACTATCGCAGAGAAGGCAGCTTCAGAACTTCAGCTAGTCGCAGAGCGTGTGAAGACCAAAGAGATTGTCGTCTATCCACACGCGCATATCTTTGCACGAAAATTGGCCACCCCTAGATACGCAGTACGAATGCTACAAGCGCTTGCTGATGAACTTCGAAAGCTAGGTTTCACTGTCCATATAGCGCCCTTCGGTTGGTATAAGGCATTCCGGTTGGAATGTTTCGGACATCCCCTCGCGGAAAGTGGCAGGACTATTGATCCCTAATGGAAGAATATGGCTCAACGCAAAGTTTATGAAAGGGGCTTTTCTATGCTCCCTTTGAAATTGCCCGTCGAATTGTCTGATTTCAAAGGATGTCGACGTGCATAGGATAATTCGAGATGAAAAGATATTGCCATCAAAAAGGAAAAGCCAAGGTCGAAGTAAAGGCTCACAAGGTCGAGGAAGTACCGTTCAATGCACTCAATGCGGGAAAATAGTGCCCCGCGATAAGGCGAAGCGCCGTACAACAAGAGCCTCCTTCGTGGATCCTCAGATGGCAAGAGAACTTCGGCGAGCAGGAACGGTTCTACCGCGCCGACAAGTCTCAAAGTGGTACTGCATTTCTTGTGCTGTCCATCGTGGAGTCGTGACTATCCGAAGTCGAGACTCCAGAAAAGGTAAGTCGAGACAGTAATCCTCAATCGATGGAGTGTTTCAGAACACTCCACATTACAGGACATGTTTGAGGGAATTCCTTGCGTCTAACTGTTCTATTTGATGCAGTTCGCTGTCGTACTGCAGGAGATTTTCTCATTCGTGACCTGGCTGGCACGAGTGGGAGACTTGACGTTTTATGCCGAGTACTAGTAGCGACGTTTCGGACTGTACCAAGATTATGCCCTCATACTAGTTTTCACGCAGTATTAGGTGGACCTCCAGTCCCACCACTCTTGCTAAAAGTAAAAGATGCAAGCCCAGGAACTATTCCTGAGAGTGAACTCGCTTGTGCTCTACTACTTAAAGGACTGCTCATTCGCGCTCAAACTCAAATCCCAGCCCACACTGAGGCTTGGCCTCAGTTCACAATTACCCGACAAGGATTCGCTGAATCTCTTAAAGAAGTAGTGGGAAAGGAAGGCCAGTTGTTTTACCTGATTGAGGGGGGTGAACCCCTTGCGAAGGTAAGCATGGACTTAGCAGCGCCCTTAGTGTTTGTTCTGGGTGATCATCAGGGCGTCCCATCCGAGCATGAAGCGTTGTTGATGCAGCAGAATGTCCAGAAAGTTTGTATAGGGGAAAGAAGTCTTTTGGGGAGCCAAGTTATCACGTTATTACTTCTCGAGTTGGCACGTAGGCTAGAGATGGATTCCCTCAACTCAGAAGCAAAGAGTAAGCGTTCAGGAGAATGAACTAATGGTAAGTAGACAGGAGTTTAGCGAGACCGTCCAAAGCTATTCCCAGCACGGGACAAAGGCGATGCGCCGCCTCGTTACTAGAACGACAAAGGAGAACCTCTGGCTTTTTGTCCTGACCCTGCTTGAGCAGAGAGAATATTTCGCCTATGAGGTCCGTACTGTAGTTCAGGAGCAATTCGGTGTTGAGATAGCGCCTGTAACTGCTTATGTCCTGCTTTACAAGCTTCAGCGTGAGGGATTAGTAGAGCGTAGTGGTGAGCGGCAAGAGGGCCGCCGCCCTGCAAGGAAGTATTATGCCATAACCGAGAAGGGGCGGAATGCCTTATCAGAGGCTAGGCAGTACCTTCAGATTCTGGCTGCTGCTCTTGCTCCTTCGACTGCCTAGCTAATGCCCGGTAGGCTGCAATTGTCCGCTGGGCTACTGTAATATGAGCCAGTATTGCAATGAGGATTATCCCATATTCTAGCCAGAGCGAGACACCGAAGAAAACTGGTGGGGCAAATAGTAGCCCGTTGAGGGTCAGGTATTCAAGGAGTGTTACAACCATCAGGATGATTAGGCGTTCAGGACGTTCTGCGATCCCCACGCCGAGTTGAGATACACCTGCTGCTTCAGCACGTGCCCGAGCATAGCTAACCATTAGACTCCCTACTAGAGCCAAAATCCCCCATAGTGGCCCCCAGGCAGATGAGAGCCAACCGCCCAGAATTATCCCAAAAAGCACAATAGCATCGCTATACCGGTCGCAGACACTGTCGAGAACTCCTCCAAAGGGTGTTGTTCGATTCTGAGCCCGGGCAACGGCTCCGTCCAGAGCATCCACGAAGCTTGACAATAATAGTAACAATAATGCTGCGAGCAAGTCCTGCCAAATATAGAAGAGGGCAGCGAATACCGCTATTATGGGTCCTAAGATTGTGAGCAGGTTTGGTGGAACTCCAGTGCGCCCAAGAACTCGAGCCACCGGTCCAAACGCCTTCTTGAATTTCTCTTTTATGCGGCCAATCAACTATTGACACACCAAGTTGTGATGGCTAGTTTCTCTACTCTACCACTATTAAGCCTGATTGGTTCGGTAAGCAAAAAGAATTGCCTTGCCAGAAAAGTTGAAAAACTAGAGTTAATTAGGTAAGAGTAGAAATATTGTGACCCCAACCTAGTTTCCGCAATATGGGAGTCTGTGGGCCTCAATGCAAGAGGACGAACTTCGAGAGATTGAATATCAGCCCATCCCGGTTAGAAGCCTGATTGTCGAAATGAAGAACCTGAGTGAGTTGATGATAGACCTCGCGTATTCATGCGTCTTGTTTAACGACCGGGACCTTGCTGAAGAAGTCATGGAGATGGAAAAGCGGGTAGATTATCTGAGCTATTTACTCTTAATGAACGCCTCCCTTGCAGTCCGGGACAAGGATGACGCTGAGCAGATAGCTGGGATTATGAAAGCTGCCTCTTCTGCAAACAAGATTAGTGATGCTGCTGCAGACATCGCGGGACTCATCATCCATAATATTGGTATCCCCCGGATTCTTCAACAAGCTATCCGCCAAGCCGAGGAAATCGTTGGACGTGCAGTAATCCGAAGCACATCCATACTAGATGGCAGGACCCTAGCGGAGATCAACCTTGAAGAAGAGATTGGCTGCGACATCATTGCCATTCAACGTCACGTGAAGTGGACAATACACCCCCCTGACTCTTGGCAGCTCCAAAAAGGCGACCGCGTCATAGTGCGAGGCGCCAGTGAAAGCATAGAAAAGTTACAGAGGTTAGCTACAGGTGAGCTTGAAGAGATTACTCAAGAAACCCAAGCATAAGAGAGCGGAGCAACGCATCCTGGATATGCTAATCCAGATGAAGGATACTTCGGAACTCCTCATCAATCTAGCCTACACTGCTCTTCTGACAAACAACAAGGACATGGCTCAAGACATCTTCGAACTGGAGGATGCTTTCGACCAGTTCCACACAGATTTTGAGCTAGAAGTGTTACGGATGAAGCTAGGTAAGGGAGAGGAAAAACGTCGCCTGGGACTAATCCGATTAGGTGTTGCATCCGAGAACCTCGCTGATGCTGCCGCCCAGATAGCCGAAATAGTCCTCCGTGGCGTTGACGTCCATCCAGTGATGCAAATTGCATTGAAAGAAGCGGATGAAAGAGTAAGCCGCGAGGTAGTTTCAGCTAACTCCGAACTAGCTCACAAACGACTAGGTCAACTGCGACTAGAAAATCATGGTGCGCGTATCCTAGCAGTAAAGAGAAAGGATCGCTGGATTTACGATCCTGAGGATCAATTCAAGCTTCAGCCTGGTGATATCATATACGCCGGTGGCTACCACGAGGGGGCAGAGCGACTTGAGGCACTAGCCCGTGGTGAGCTACACGAATATAAGTAGACATCACCCTAGGAACTAGATTTGCCAATACTTAATACTCAAGAAAACAAAATGCAGAAATAACCCTCGGAGAACGCTTTCCCCACAAAGGTGATTAAAGCTGACTCAAAAAAGAGACTTGATTATCGTTGGTGCAGGACCAGGTGGACTGACTGCGGGACTCTATGCCGCGCGTATGGGACTCGAAACTACTATTCTTGAAGCGGGGATAGCAGGTGGTCAGATGATAAACGCTTGGTTGCTAGAGAATTATCCTAGCTACGAGTCGATTAGCGGCGCGGACTTGGCTACCAGAATGAAGGAACAGACTACGAAGGCGGGAGCTGAACTCAAGGAGTTAACATCGGTCGAAAAGCTACTCCTTGATAAGAGGCTCAAAGTAGCTATCACTGCCGACGGCGAGGAGTTTCATGCCCCAGCAATGATATTAGCCATGGGAGCCCACCACGCAAGGCTCGGAGTGCCAGGTGAAGATCGATTAGAGGGACGCGGCGTTAGTTTCTGTGCAACCTGCGATGGCCCCCTCTTTAGAGGGAGAACCACGCTAGTAGTTGGCGGAGGGAACACGGCAGCAATGGAAGCCCTCTTCCTCGCAAACATCGTCGAAAAAGTCTATCTCGTACACCGAAGGGATAAGCTACGCGCTGCACACACCTACGCGGAACGCCTAAAGCGACACGAAAAGGTCGAGATTCTCTGGGACACTATTCTCACAGAAATAGTAGGCGAAAAAGTGGTCACAGAGGTCAAACTCCGCAACAAAAGAACCGGAAAGGAGTGGACCCTGCCCGTCCAAGGCGTCTTCATGGCAGTAGGAGTCCGCCCGAACAGCGAGATAGCCGCTGCAGGCGTTAAAACCGACGAAAAGGGATACATCATCACCGACCAGTTCAAACAAACTAGTATCCCACAAGTATATGCGATTGGAGACGTGCACAGTAATTCACCCCGTCAGATTGTGACGGCTTGTGGTGACGCTGTGGTTGCAGTTACCCATTGGTTGTCTGTTAAACCCGATTGATTACGCCTTGTCGTGACTGGAACGAAATCTTTTAAGGGAATTCGCCCAGTATCGGGAAGCCCGTAGTAACTTGGAGGAAAAACAATTGCGTAAATATCTTGGAGTTCTACTCTTTAGCCTAATCGTCCTTGCTTGTCTTAGCCCTGCCGCAGTTGCAGGAGCAGAGACGCGCAAACAGCGCGTTGTTTCTTTTGCGGCTTCTTGTTTCCATGAATCTGGGGGAGCGCTATCCCATCCAGACGCGGAATCTCCGACTTTATCGGCCTCACACGCAATTGTTAGTGTCATTGGCGCTCTTGATGGCTGGGCTGATGCGAACGCCACCCATCCAGATTGGGATTTATGGGCTAACATGTCTAGCTGGGTACAGGGATTTTGGAACGATACTATTGTGGCGAACAACACGAATTATGGCGGATTCTATCTATTTGATGGGGCGGAAAACGCTTCTTTGACTGCTACCTCTTTAGCCATCCAGACGTTGCACCACGTAAACGCGACCTTCGCGGTTGATTACACGATTGTCGTTAACTTTACGGCATGTCACCAAAGGCTGAACGAAACGGTGTATCCAGTGACCTATGGCGGCTTTGCCGACACCATCGATGCCAACGCTACTATTGCGGCAACCTATTATGTTCTGGAACTCTTCGGTGACGAGGAGATCTACGCCCCCTATATTGACGAGATAAACATGACAATAATCGCTCCTTGGCTGAACTCTTGTCAAGTGCTCTCACCAACAATCTCACCGAGCTACGGCGGCTTCATGAATAGCCCCAATGCTACAATTGCTGACCTTCAATCCACCTTTATGGCTGTTCGTAGTCTAGAAATCCTTGACGAACTCGACGTAATAGACCAGGCCGCAGCACTCCAGTTCGTCTTGTCCTGCTTCCAAAACAACACTAATTACCCACACTATCTTGGGGGCTACAGTGCTACTCCTGATGACATCGTATCCACTCAAATTGCCACCTATTATGCTGTTCGCACATTGTTTATCCTCGGTGCAGAAAGCCAGTTGCAGCTGCAGAATGATACCATTGCTTCGTGGGTGATTTCCAAACAGACCACCGAGGGGGGCTTCTCTGATACGGCAGAAGGAACCGCTCTCGCTCAACAAACGAATTGGGCTATTCAAACTCTTGTTCTGCTGAATCAGACAGACTTGCTACTTGAGATACTAGTCTACGACCCACCCCAGTTTCCGTGGCTAATTGTAGGTGGAATCGTTGTTGTAGTCTTTCTCGTGATTCTAGTGATCTTCGCACGTCGGAGGAAGTGGATCTAGAAAACACCCAATGAGCCGTAGCCGATGAGAGTCGTGTGCGCACATAAACACTGAGTGCTGGTACTTTATGCCTCGACGCTATTTGATTGGCTGGCAGTTTGTAAAGACAATGACCTGCCAGTTCCCAGCACGTTCGAAATGGCTTGAACCCTTTATATTCGAGACGTGAATGCCATCTCCAGCCAAAGAATAGCGTTCTTGACGGATAAAGGAATGCTTTTAGGGGCAAGGGCTGTGAGAGCCCTGTAGGTGTAGGAAATTGAGTGCTTGGAGCATACTTGAAGCAGTGCGGAATAATCCTGAAAAACTTCGCTGGTCCCAGCGCCGACGCGGACTAGACCCTAGCGTTGTTGACCAAGCGGTTAGACTTGATGCTAAGTGGCGCAAGGCACGAGCGAAGGTGAGCGAGCTACAACGCCAGCGAAACGAGGTTTCTCGACGTATCGCTAAAACTAAGAATCAGAAGGAAAAGCAGCAACTGATTAGGGAAACTAAGCTTCTATCGGAGAAGGTTTCTAAAGAAGAGCAGCGGGTCGAGAAGATTGAGAAGCAGAGGACAGCTGTACTGCGGAGTATCCCAAACATTACGCATGAGAGTGTTCCTGAGGGAAAGGATGAAACCGAGAACCGGCCAATCAAGTACATTGGTAAACCACGGGTCTGGCAGGAGTACCTTGAACAATTTCTAGCTGATGCTCAAGGAGTCCCAGCCGAGTACACCGTCACGGAAGAACAACCGTTCAGCCATTATGACATCTCTGAACAAACAGGGATGATAGACATCGAACGTGCTGCAAAAACAAGCGGGGCAAGGTACTACTACTTAACACATGACGTTGTATTTCTTGATCTCGCATTAGCCCTATACGCTCTAGATAGTATCAGCCGTTTCGGGTTCAAGCCAATTATCCCCCCACATTTACTAACTCATGCTGCATATAGCGGAGTAACTGATATCGGTGCCTTCGAAGACGCTCTTTACAAGCTAGAGGACCTGGACCTCTACCTTATTGCTACGTCCGAGCATCCTATCGCAGCCCGATTCATGAATGAGGTCCTTGAAATTGAAGAATTGCCTCTACTGTTCGCAGGATATAGCCCTTGCTATCGGAAAGAAGCAGGAGCCCACGGCAAGGACACGAAGGGCATATTTCGAGTTCACCAGTTCTCCAAAGTTGAGCAGTTCGTTTTCTGCCACCCCGATGACTCTTGGGAGTGGATGGAGAAGATGATCAAGTATGTTGAAGATATTTGGCGCCCTCTTGGTCTTCCCTTCCGTATCGTGAACATGTGCAGCGGCGACCTTGGAAAAGTGGCAGCGAAAACCTACGATATGGAGGTCTGGATGCCGTCTCAGGGCAAGTACCGAGAGATGGTCTCTTGCAGTAACTGCACGGATTATCAATCAGCTCGACTCGATCTCCGGTTTGCCGAGAAAAGAGGGTACCCCACCAAGGGTTTCGTGCATACTTTGAACTCTACGGTGATTGCGACTACTCGTGCGATTACCGCGGTGCTAGAGAATAACCGTCAATCCGATGGTCGTATCCTCATACCAAAGCCTCTATTGAAGTATTTGAAACCAATCGAAGCAGCACCAAGCAAGTACATCACACCGCTTCATATGAGAGAGAGCTAGCAGAGCACAAATACCAATCTCGAACTGTTAACTAAGAAGAGTTGAAAAGGTCGGAATATCTTGCTATAGCAAACAGATAGTTTATAGCCTTCGAATTGGATATTTCTACAGAGGACATAACGAAACTGAGAGGAATTCCTCAAGCCAATGAAGTGGATATAATGAAATTCTGGATAGGGTACCGCTTTACGCCTGATGGAGAAGTTACGGATGAACTGGTTCATCTTGACGCTAATATGCTCCGGCGACATCTCGGAACCTTTGGGACCACTGGCTCCGGCAAGACTGTCTTTTGCAAGATAATTCTCGAGGAGGCAGCGCGTCACGGAATACCCATTATTGCTCTTGATCCACAGGGAGACCTAGCGAGTCTTGCAATACCAGGAAATCCAGAAGAGCTAGAAAAGAATGGGATAAGCAGGGAACTACAAGAGGAGTTCAAGGAGAAGGTTGCTGTCCGAATCTTTACTCCCGCTAGCTCGAAGGGTGCGCGTATTTCTGTGAATCCCCTTGTTATGCCTAGCCGCAAGGCTGATACAGAGGATGTTATCAGGATTATTGATAACTCGTCACGCACGCTTGTTCGCGTATTAATTAAAACCGCGGGGCTGCCTGGTACCCATGAGAGTCGAGCCTTCGCCGTTATTTTCGAGATACTGAAATATTTCTGGGATAGAAAGCGCGAAATCAGTAATCTCTCTGAACTAGCGGATTTAGTTGCTCTCACCCCAGAGGAGCTAGGAATACCACTGGATAAGTACATGAAACCATCAGAACGGCTGCGCTTGAGTCATGCTATACGGAGTTTGACAATTGGAGCCTCCCAACTGCTCTTCAGTACTGGAGAACCTATCGACTTTTCCAGGATTATAGAAAAGGTAGAGGGGAAAACTCCGTTGAACATCTTCTTCTTGAAGACATTGAGGAGCGAGGAGGAGAAGATGTTTTTTGTCTCCATCCTCCTCAGTCAGATGTATAGTTGGATGCTGCAGCAAGGCTCCAGCAGGACGCCAAGGCTCGTTTTCTTCACCGACGAGATTGCACCATTCGTGCCAGCAGGCACCCTCAAGCCCGGGCCCAAGGATACTTTCCTAATGCTTTTCCGTCAAGCTCGTAAGTACGGCATTATCTGCATGGTGGCTACTCAGTCTCCTCGAGACCTCGATTACAAGGCCTTTGACCAGTTTAACACTCTAGGCTTAGGTCGAATTATCTCACCACAATCCCAAAAGACAATCCAGCATCTCCTAGACCAGTCTATTGGCGAGCAGAATCAAGCCCCTCTAATCGACGAAATCTCTCGTTTAACACTCGCTCGCTTCCTTGTTGTGAATCCCACTTTACCGAATAACATGATTCGCGTTAGGACCCGATGGCTGCTAACTCAGCATTTGACCTTGACTGAAGACGATGTTCAACGACTTGCTCAGGGCAAGAAGATTCTGAGCTTTGATATGACTCCCACGCCCAGACCTGTGCTGAAAGGAAGAACAGAACAAGCACCTAAAACGCCGTCAGCAACTGAACAACAACCAAAGACCAAGGTCCCAAAGGCTACAGCTAAACGACAGTTCAAGACGCCAAAGGCGATACCTAAACAAGAGCCCGAAACCCCTGCACCAACAGTAGTTAGTGACGCCCCGGTGCCCGAAATCGCGCATGAAACTGCTGAGCCAAAACCAAGAATGCTTCGCGAATCTGAGATTCCAAAACCAACTCAGGACATAACTGTACCAACACCAGTCCATGAAACGACTGAGGTTGGAACAACAGAGATAGTCACACCACAGCCGACAATCAAAATCACAACGCAAGAACCAAGAGTGGAGATTGAACCCCCTAAAACAGTAGAGGTTACTACGCCACAGCCGACAATCAAAATCACTGTAGAGGAGCCTACTGTAGAAACTACAATAGCTACAACTCCAGAGACTACAACCCGAACTAGACGCCGAACCAAACCAAAGACTACAACCCGAACTAGACGCCGAACTAGAAGAAGGGCCACACCAAAGTCCACAACAAGAACTACACCAGAACCGAAGCCAAGGACTACGATTACTACAGAACCCGTACCACTTTCTGGTTCATTGACAGAAGAACAGGAGCTTGTCAGGCAAATCCCCACCCAACTTGAAGACTACGATACACTGTCTCATGATGATATTCTCAACGCGCTCTTAGCGCGTCTTGAAAAGATAGCCCGATCAAAGTTTGGCCTCCCCTTCTTGCGGGAGCTAATAAAAGAGAAGGACATGAGCTACGAAAAAGCGAAAGTGTATTACATCAACGAGCTGCGCGCCGCTATAGAACAGGGGCTCGCTGTCACTGAAGGCGAGGCGGAGGAGAGACGTCTACTCTATGATTTCAAGCGCCTCTTCCTAGCACTAGCTAAGAAACTTCGTGTTAATCCTGAAAAGGTGAATATCTCCCATATTAAACGCCGTTTCGAAGACATTGTAGAGCGAGCAAAAATTAACTCGATAATTAGCCGGATTCTTAAAGGCAAACCGTTCCTTCGCTATTAGAAAGTGAGGTGAGTTTGCTGTGTGGCACACCCACTTCATTCTCTGTACAGAGCCAATTTTACAGTTACTGCTAGGTTCGAACTGCTTCGTATTTTGATCGTAGAACTATTCCTAGAGTGAACAGGATTAGAGTCGCGATACTCCCAAGGGTAACAGAAATATAGTAGTAACTAAGGGGCGACTCGAACAATGTATAGAAGTAGTCCCAAAGAAGTATTAGACCGGTTTGGCCAGCCACCATAACTGCACCGACGAGTAGCGCAAAGAGAATTAGACGAGAGGCAACCTCTTTTGAACGGTCCTTAGCTTTAGCTTTCTCTGTGAGCCCCTTCGGTCGAAACCTGCCACTCAAGCCAATAAGACTCAGTACTAAAATCAGAGCCAACAGGAGCATGGTGCCAATGTTAAACAGTAGGGTGAACCACCAATCGGCGCGGATGTCGTCTTTGAGGAAGCGACCGAGAGTAAGGATAGTAAAGAGGGTGAGAAGATAAGCTAGGATATTTGACCAGAGTCTGTCATCAGGATGCACATACCCAGGCCAGGTCGTTAGGCTATTT